>NZ_JBHYQH010000008.1:0-198637 GCF_042746715.1 Streptomyces sp. NPDC058741
TCAAGAGGGTGTTCAGGTCTTGCGTCACAACATGATCTTGAACGCCCTCTCTTCATGCCCGCGCACCAGCCCAGACATAGGACTCACTCGTCTAGGTGCGGTCCTTTTCGAACTCCCCGGCGTGCGCTCCGGCGGGGCGCTGGGGCGGCACGCGCGCGTCCGGGTGCGGCAGCGCGGGGCGCGGGGGGTGTGCGGTGGTCTCGGCGTGCTCCCGCTCCTGTTCCCGGACGAGTGTGCGCAGCCGGCGTATCTCCTCCTGCAGGGCGAGGTGGCGGCGGTGGCTGTCGTACAGGTAGCGGACCTTGGTGCGCAGGGCCCAGGGGTCCACGGGTTTGATGAGGAGGTCGGCGACGCCGAGGCCGAGGGCGGCGGTGGTCAGTTCGTGGTCGGCGCCGAAACCGGTCAGCAGGATGACCGGAATGTGCTGGGTCTGCTCGACGCGCCGCATGTAGCGCACGACCTCCAGGCCGCTGATGCCCGGCATGCACACGTCGAGCAGCACCAGGCCCACCTGCCCGCGCAGGACCTGTTTGAGCGCCTGGTCGCCGCTGGTGGCCCGGTCGAGCCGGTGGCCCAGCGGGGCCAGGGCGCTCTCCAGTGCGTACAGCGTGTCCTCACGGTCGTCGACGATGAGGATCCTGGTATCCGACGGCATGGCCCGACGCCCCTCCCTCGTGGAGGACCAGAGTAGTCCGGGACACTGACGCGCAGTGCTCGTCAGCTGACATGCTGTGCACAGCGCAGCATGCCGCGCGCGGGCCGCCTTGTCACGCCCCCTGGTCAGCCGCCGGCCGTCGTGGAGCCGTTGAGCGTCTCGTCGGCGATGCGCTCGTGGTGGCGGATGACCTCGGCGACGATGAAGTTGAGGAACTTCTCGGCGAACGCCGGGTCGAGCTTGGCGTCCTCGGCGAGTGCGCGCAGCCGGGCGATCTGGCGGGCCTCGCGGGCCGGGTCGGCGGGCGGCAGGTGGTGCTCGGCCTTGAGGTGGCCGACCTGCTGGGTGCACTTGAAGCGCTCGGCGAGCATGTGGACGACGGCCGCGTCGATGTTGTCGATGCTGTCGCGCAGCCGGGCGAGCTCCGCGCGGACGGCGGGGTCGACGTCGCCGGTACCGGTGTCGCTGGTGGTCATGGGTCGTCAGCCTAAGGGGATCACGGCGGCCGGCAGCGGGCCGTCTCACACCTCGGCCGGGCCGAGCCGCTCGTCGAAGTACGCGTCCTCGTGCCCGCCGGGTACCCCCTGGATCCGGGCGTTCTCCCGGTAGCCGGGCCGCGGGCAGAAGCCGGGCACCTGGAAGGTGTACGTGGAGACGATCATGTCGGTGCAGCCGCACCGGACGGCCTCGTCCTCGGCGGCGCGCATCAGGCGGCTCCCCCAGTCGGCGTGCCGCTGGTCGCCGCGCACCCACGGCATGTCGACCGAGCACGGGGTGCCCCAGGTCCAGGCGGTGAGCCCGCCCAGCAGCTCGACGGCCGCGTCGGTGACGCGCACCGAGAGGGGCTCGGTGGTGGCGCCGTCGGCGGCGGCGGTGTTGTACGCGGTCAGCTCGTCGTCGAGCCGCCGGTCGAGGTCGTCGTCCCCGGCCGCCCACCCGCAGGGAGGCGGCGGCCTCCGGCTCACCGTTCACGGCCCGGACTGTGCCGGTGCCCGCGGGCAGCGGCGACCGGTTTCGGCCGCGTCCGGGGCCGCCCGCCGCGGGCCCGGCGCTCGTACAGTGGAACCGGGTTCTGGGCGTCCTGGGGGTGACGCGTGACGAACGACGGGCCGGTCGAGCACGGCTACCCGCATCTGGAGACGGTGCGGGCGGCCATCACGGCGCTGTACAGGCGTCTGTCGTACGACACGATCCACACGTTCTCGACGAGTGTGCTCCCCGCCGACGTGGCGTTCTGCGACACGGACGACCTGTATCTGGGGGCGCAGCGGGTGGCGCGCGAGCTGGTGCGGCACTACCGGCTTCCCGAGGCCCGCCTGATCGTGAGCTTCCGGGAGATGCGGCACGCGGCGAACGTCGAGCTCGCGGCCGGCCCGGAGTACTTCGTGGAGCTGAACGACCGGTTCCGTACGCATCGGCGGGACATCGGGGCGGCGCTGGCCCACGAGGTGATGCACGTGTACCTGCACCGTCTGGACCTGTCGTTCCCGGGCGTGCGGGACAACGAGGTCCTCACCGACACGGCGACGACGTACCTGGGCGCGGGGTGGCTGCTGCTGGACGCCTTCCGCCAGGACGCGACGTCGTCGCAGAAGCTGGGGTATCTGACCCCGGAGGAGTTCGGGTACGTGCTGGCCAAGCGGGCGCTGCGGTTCGGGGAGGACCCGTCGGTGTGGTTCACCAGCCCGCAGGCGTACACGGCGTACGTCAAGGGCCGGGAGCTGGCCCGGCGGGACGGGGAGCAGCCGCCGCTGACCGCGGCCGGATGGGCGGGGCGGCGCCGGTACGCCCGGGACCGGCGGCACGCGCCGTCGGGGCCGCCGCAGCCGGGGGTGCGGTACGCGTTCTCGCCGGACGGGGTCGGGCGGCTGCGGGTGTCGTTCCCCTGCCCCACGTGCCAGCAGCGGATCAGGGTGCCGGTGCGCGGCAGGGTGCGGGCGCGGTGCGCGCTGTGCCGGAGCGTGCTGGAGTGCGACACGTAGGGGGGCGCCGGACCGCGTGCCGGTCGGGCTGCCGGTGGGGCCTCAGTGGGGCTGGAGGAGCGCCGCACCACACACCGGCCCGGCTGCCCGCCGGCCATCAGGGGGGGTGGTCGCCGCCGGTGATCTCCCGGTACTCCTCCACCGTCGGTTTCCCGATACGTGCGTCGGGTCCGTACATGGCGTGCGCGAGGCGGGCGCGCAGCCGTTCGGACAGCTTGGTCCTGCGGCGGACGCCCCGCGCGTCGGTCTCGGGCCCGATCTCGTACGGCGGGGGCTGCTCGTGCTGGGTGAGGGTGAACAGCTGCGCCTGGGAGAGGGGCTCGTACACCTCGATGTACTCGCCCTGCGGCAGCCGTGTGACGGTGCCCGTCTCCCTGCCGTGCAGCACCTTGGCCTTGTCGCGGCGCTGGAGGCCCATGCAGGCCTTCTTGGTGACGATGAAGGCGGCGACCGGCAGCACGAACACGCCGATCCGCACGCACCAGGTGATCACGTTGATGGACAGGTGCAGGTGGGTGGCGATGATGTCGTTGCCGCCGCCGATCAGCAGGACCGCGTACAGGGCCAGCCATGCCACGCCGAGGCCGGTGCGCACGGGTGCGTTGCGCGGCCGGTCGAGGAGGTGGTGCTCGCGTTCGTCGCCGGTGATCCACGCCTCGATGAAGGGGTAGACGCCGAGGGCGAGCAGGACCAGCGGGAAGAGGGCGAAGGGGATGAACACCCCGAGGACCAGGGTGTGGCCCCACAGGTTGATCTCCCATCCCGGCATCACCCGGATCAGGCCCTCGGAGAATCCGAGGTACCAGTCGGGCTGGGCCCCGGTGGTGACCAGGTCGGGGCGGTAGGGGCCGAAGGCCCACACGGGGTTGATCTGGGCGATGCCGCCCATGATCGCCAGGAGGCCGAAGACGAGGAAGAAGAACCCGCCTGCCTTCGCCATGTAGACCGGCAGGAAGGGCATCCCGACCACCGAGCGCTCCTTGCGGCCGGGGCCCGGGAACTGGGTGTGCTTGTGGTAGAAGACCAGGATCAGGTGGACGGTGACCAGGCCCAGCATGATCCCGGGCAGCAGCAGCACGTGGACCGGGAAGAACCGCGAGACGATGTCCTCGCCCGGGAACTCCCCGCCGAAGAGGAAGAACGCCACGTACGTCCCGACGAGGGGGATCGACAGGATCGCGCCGTGCGCGAAGCGGACGCCGGTGCCGGACAGCAGGTCGTCGGGGAGGGAGTAGCCGGTCAGGCCGGTGATGATGCCGAGCAGCAGCAGGGTCCAGCCGACCACCCAGTTCAGCTCGCGCGGCTTGCGGAAGGCGCCCGTGAAGAACACCCGCATCATGTGCACCAGCATGCCGGCGATGAAGACCAGCGCCGCCCAGTGGTGGATCTGCCGGATGAGCAGCCCGCCGCGCACGTCGAAACTGATGTCCAGGGTGGATGCGAACGCCCTGGACATGCGCACGCCGTTGAGTTCGGTGTAGGAGCCGTTGTAGACGACTTCCTGCATGCTCGGCTCGAAGAACAGGGTGAGGTAGACGCCGGTGAGGATCAGGACGACGAAGCTGTAGAGCGTGACCTCGCCCAGCATGAAGGACCAGTGGTCCGGGAAGACCTTGCGCAGGTTGGCCCTGGCCAGGGTGTAGAGCCCGAGCCGGCCGTCCGCCCAGTCGGCGAGCCGCTCGCCCTTGCCCGGGGCCGGCTCCCCGCGTGCGGAGGCCGTCCCGTACACCCGTCGTGCGCCGTCGTCGCCCATGCGTCGTCACCTCCCCGTCGGATTCCTCCCCAGCGTGGCACGGTGCGGCGGCCGTGCAAGCGGGGCGTGCCGCCGTCCGGGCCAAGGGGCGGGGTGGCCGGGTCGGGGGAGCCGGCGGCTCAGCGGCCGCCGCCGTCCCGGACGATCCCTTCGGCCCTGGCGGCCGCGAGCCACTGCGGGAACTCCCCCACCAGCCGGTCGTACAGCTCGGCGTCGGAGACCTTCCGCGGGTCCTCACCCGCGTGGAAGAACCCGGCGTTGTCGACGACCCGCTTGCCGGGCACGGCCAGCTCGTCGAGCGTGCGCAGGAAGTCGAACTGCTTGCTGTGGGGGTCGCCGAAGCCGACGAACTGCCAGAACAGGGGGAGCCGGGCCGCCTTGCAGAGGTAGCGTTCCGCGGCGAGCTTGTTGATCGGGCCGCCGTCGGTCTGGAACACGACCAGGGCGGGCTCGGCCGTCCCGCTGTCGAGGTAGTGGTCGATGACGGCGTCCATGGCCAGGTGGTAGCTGGTCCTGCCCATGTGCCCGAGCCCGGCGACGATCCGCTCGATCCGCCCCTGGTGGCCGGCGAGCGCGATGTCGGTGACGGCGTCGACGTCGGTGGAGAAGAACACCACCGGCACGGTGCCGTCGTCGTCGAGGTGCGCCGACAGCCCGAGCACCCGGTCGGCGAGCGCCTGCACGCTGCCGTCCTTGTAGTAGGGCTTCATCGAACCGGAGTGGTCGACCACGAGGTAGACCGCGGCCCGTGTTCCGTGGAGGCCGTGCTTCGTGAGGGAGACGCCGGCGGTCTTGTAGAGGTTCACCAGGGCGGGGGCGGTCTCTTCAACTTTGCGCAGACTGATCGCGGTCATGGCCCCCACCCTCTCACCCCTCGACGGCCACTCCGTCACTCAGTTCCAGCACCCGGTCGGCCAGAGTGAGGAACTGGGGGTCGTGGGCGGCGACGAGGGCCGTGACGCCCTCGCTGCGGACGACCGCCCGCAGCAGCTCCGTCACGGCCGGGCCGGTGGCGGCGTCGAGCTGCCCGGTCGGCTCGTCGGCGGGCAGCAGCGCCGGGCGGTTGGCCGGGGACGGGCGATGGCGACCCGCTGCTGCTGCCCGCCGGACAGCTCGGCGGGCCGTCGCGCCTCGTGTCCGGTCAGACCACAGCGCGTCGCGATCGCCGTCGCCCTCGCCAACTCCCGCGCGGTGCTGCTCGCCGACGAGCCGACCGGCGGACTGGACTCGGCGACGGGGCAGCAGCTCTTCGCGGCGTTCCGCCGGGCCGACGAGGAACTGGGCACCACGACCGTCATCGTGACGCACGACCAGGCGGTCGCCGGCGAGGTCCGCCGTACGGTCGCCCTCCGCGACGGCCGCACCTCGACGGAGGTGCTGCGCCGCACGGAGGTGGACGGCACGGGACAGGAGTCCCTGATGGCGCGTGAGTTCGCGATGCTCGACCGTGCGGGCCGCCTCCAGCTGCCGTCCGAGTACACGGCCGCCCTGGACACGGCGGACCGGGTGCTGCCGGAGCTGGCGGAGGACCGCATCCAGGTGTGGCCGGACGCCGGACGCCGGGACGCGGGCGGCTGAGCGGAGGACGGCCGCGGACGTGCGACAGCGCCTGCCCGGTCGTCCGGTCGGGGACAGTGGGGCAGACGCTGCCTGTGTTCCGTACGCCTTTGTACGGGACGTCTTCTCGCCGGGCCGTCAGACCGCCAGGGCGCGGTCCGTCGGACGGATCGGCGCCGGCAGCTCGCTGACGCCGGTGAGGTGGCGGTCCACCCCGCGGGCGGCCGAGCGGCCCTCGGCGATCGCCCAGACGATGAGCGACTGGCCGCGGCCGGCGTCACCGGCGACGAACACGCCCGGCACGTTGGTCTGGAAGTCGGCGTCGCGGGCGATGTTGCCGCGCTCGTCGAGCTCGAGGCCGAACTGCTCGACCAGGCCGTTGTCGCGGTCGGTGCCGGTGAAGCCCATGGCGAGGGTGACCAGCTGGGCGGGGATCTTGCGCTCCGTGCCCGGCTTCTGGGTCAGCTTGCCGTCGACGAACTCCACCTCGGTGAGGTGCAGCCACTGCACGTTGCCGTCCGCGTCGCCCTCGAAGTGGGTCGTCGAGACCGAGTAGACGCGCTCGCCGCCCTCCTCGTGGGCCGAGGTGACCTTGTACAGCAAGGGGAAGGTCGGCCAGGGCTGGCTGACGGGGTGCCGCTCGTCGTTCGGGCGGGGCATGATCTCCAGCTGCGTCACGGAGGCCGCGCCCTGGCGGTGGGCGGTACCCACGCAGTCCGCTCCGGTGTCGCCGCCGCCGATGACCACGACGTGCTTGCCCTCGGCCGAGATCGGGGGCGCCACGAAGTCGCCCTCCTGCACCTTGTTGGCCAGCGGCAGGTACTCCATGGCCTGGTAGATGCCCTTGAGCTCGCGGCCGGGCACCGGCAGGTCGCGGGCCGTGGTCGCGCCGACGGCCAGGACGACCGCGTCGTAGCGCTTCTTCAGGTCCGTGGCCTTCAGGTCGCGGCCGATCTCGACACCCGTGCGGAAGCGGGTGCCCTCCGCGCGCATCTGCTCGATACGGCGGTTGATGTGCCGCTTCTCCATCTTGAACTCGGGGATGCCGTACCGGAGGAGGCCCCCGACGCGGTCCGCGCGCTCGTAGACGGCGACGGTGTGGCCGGCCCGGGTCAGCTGCTGGGCGGCGGCCAGGCCCGCCGGGCCCGAGCCGACGACGGCGACGGTCTTGCCCGACAGGCGCTCCGGGATCTGCGGGGCGACGTCCCCGGTCTCCCACGCCTTGTCGATGATCGAGACCTCGACGTTCTTGATGGTGACCGGCGGCTGGTTGATGCCGAGCACGCACGCCGACTCGCACGGAGCGGGGCACAGGCGGCCGGTGAACTCCGGGAAGTTGTTCGTCGCGTGCAGGCGCTCGGAGGCCGCCGCCCAGTCCTCGCGGTAGGCGTAGTCGTTCCACTCGGGGATGAGGTTCCCCAGCGGGCAGCCGTTGTGGCAGAACGGGATGCCGCAGTCCATGCAGCGGCTGGCCTGCTTGCTGATGATCGGCAGCAGCGAGCCGGGGACGTAGACCTCGTTCCAGTCCCGGACGCGCTCCTCGACGGGGCGGGACGTGGCGACCTCGCGCCCGTGGTTCAGGAAGCCCTTCGGGTCAGCCATTGATCGCCGCCTCCATCATCTTCTCGTGGGTCTCGGTCTCGGAGAGACCGGCTCGCTCGGCGGCGTCCTTGGCGGCGAGCACTGCCTGGTACGTGCTGGGGATGATCTTGCTGAAGCGCTCGACGGCGGTGTCCCAATCGGCCAGGAGCTTCTCGGCCACGGTGGAGCCCGTCTCCTCCTGGTGGCGGCGGACCACGTCGTGCAGCCACTGCTTGTCGGTGTCGTCCAGCGCCTGGACGGCGTCCAGGTTGCCGGCGTTGACGCTGTCCCGGTCGAGGTCGACGACGTAGGCGATGCCGCCGGACATGCCGGCCGCGAAGTTGCGGCCGGTCTCGCCGAGCACCACCGCGTGACCGCCGGTCATGTACTCGCAGCCGTGGTCGCCCACGCCCTCGGAGACGACCGTCGCGCCGGAGTTGCGGACGCAGAACCGCTCACCGGTCTTGCCGCGCAGGAACATCTCGCCGCCGGTGGCGCCGTAGCCGATGGTGTTGCCGGCGATGACGCTGTACTCGGCGAGGTGGTCGGCCGCTCGGTCCGGGCGGACGACGATCCGGCCGCCCGAGAGGCCCTTGCCGACGTAGTCGTTGGCGTCGCCCTCCAGGCGCAGCGTGACGCCGCGCGGCACGAACGCGCCGAAGGACTGGCCGGCGGAGCCGGTGAAGGTGATGTCGATGGTGTCGTCGGGCAGGCCCGCGCCACCGAACTTCTTGGTCACCTCGTGGCCGAGCATGGTGCCGACCGTGCGGTTGATGTTGCGGATCTGCACCTGGGCGCGCACCGGCTGGGCCTCGGTGGCGTCCGAGGCGGCCAGGGCGTCCGCGGCGAGCTTGATCAGCTCGTTGTCGAGCGCCTTCTCCAGGCCGTGGTCCTGCGCGACGACCTGGTGGCGCACGGCGCCCTCGGGCAGCGCGGGCACGTGGAACAGCGGCTCCAGGTTCAGGCCCTGCGCCTTCCAGTGGTTCACCGCGCGGGTGACGTCGAGGGCCTCGGCGTGGCCGACGGCCTCCTCGATGGAGCGGAAGCCCAGCTCGGCCAGGATCTCGCGGACCTCCTGGGCGATGTACTGGAAGAAGTTGACGACGTACTCGGCCTTGCCGGAGTAGCGCTCGCGCAGCACCGGGTTCTGGGTGGCGATGCCGACCGGGCAGGTGTCGAGGTGGCAGACGCGCA
Organism: Streptomyces sp. NPDC058741; assembly: GCF_042746715.1. Lineage (NCBI taxonomy): Bacteria > Bacillati > Actinomycetota > Actinomycetes > Kitasatosporales > Streptomycetaceae > Streptomyces > Streptomyces sp. NPDC058741. Next base: position 8,723 of record NZ_JBHYQH010000008.1, read on the forward strand.
TCATGACGCAGCCGGAGACGACGAGCGGCGCGGTCGCGAAACCGAACTCCTCGGCGCCGAGCAGCGCGGCGATGACCACGTCGCGGCCGGTCTTCAGCTGGCCGTCGGTCTGCACGACGATGCGGTCGCGCAGGCCGTTGAGGAGCAGCGTCTGCTGGGTCTCGGCCAGGCCCAGCTCCCAGGGGCCGCCCGCGTGCTTCAGCGAGGTGAGCGGGGAGGCGCCGGTGCCGCCGTCGTGGCCGGAGATGAGCACCACGTCCGCGTGCGCCTTGGAGACACCCGCGGCGACCGTGCCGACGCCGACCTCGGAGACCAGCTTGACGTGAATACGCGCCTGGGGGTTGGCGTTCTTCAGGTCGTGGATCAGCTGGGCCAGGTCCTCGATGGAGTAGATGTCGTGGTGCGGCGGCGGCGAGATCAGGCCGACGCCGGGCGTCGAGTGCCGCGTCTTGGCGACCCACGGGTAGACCTTGTGGCCGGGCAGCTGCCCGCCCTCGCCGGGCTTGGCGCCCTGGGCCATCTTGATCTGGATGTCGTCGGAGTTGACGAGGTACTCGCTCGTCACGCCGAACCGGCCGGACGCCACCTGCTTGATGCTGGAGCGGCGCGCCGGGTCGTAGAGGCGCTCCGGGTCCTCGCCGCCCTCACCGGTGTTGGACTTGCCGCCCAGCTGGTTCATGGCGATGGCGAGGGTCTCGTGCGCCTCCTGCGAGATGGAGCCGTACGACATGGCGCCCGTGGAGAAGCGCTTGACGATCTCGGAGACCGGCTCGACCTCCTCGATGGAGATGGGCTTCCGGTCGGACTTGAAGCCGAACAGGCCGCGCAGCGTCATCAGGCGCTCGGACTGCTCGTTCACGCGCTCGGTGTACTTCTTGAAGATGTCGTAGCGGCCGGAGCGCGTGGAGTGCTGGAGGCGGAAGACCGTCTCCGGGTCGAACAGGTGCGGCTCGCCCTCGCGGCGCCACTGGTACTCGCCGCCTATGTCGAGCGCGCGGTGCGCCGGGGCGATGCCGGAGGCCGGGTAGGCCTTGGCGTGCCGGGCGGCGACCTCCTTGGCGATGACGTCGATGCCGACGCCGCCGATCTTGGTGGCCGTGCCGTTGAAGTACTTCGCGACGAAGGCGTCGTCGAGACCGACGGCCTCGAAGACCTGGGCGCCGCGGTAGGAGGCGACGGTCGAGATGCCCATCTTGGACATGACCTTCAGCACGCCCTTGCCGAGGGCGTGGATGAGGTTGCGGATGGCCTGCTCGGGCTCGATGCCGGGCAGGAAGGTGCCGGCGCGGACCAGGTCCTCGACGGACTCCATCGCCAGGTACGGGTTGACCGCGGCGGCGCCGTAGCCGATGAGCAGGGCGACGTGGTGGACCTCGCGGACGTCGCCGGCCTCGACCAGCAGGCCCACCTGGGTCCGCTGCTTGGTGCGGATGAGGTGGTGGTGGACGGCCGCGGTGAGCAGCAGCGACGGGATCGGCGCGTGCTCGGCGTCGGAGTGCCGGTCCGACAGGACGATCAGGCGGGCGCCGTTCTCGATGACGGCGTCGGCCTCGGCGCAGATCTCCGCGATCCGCGCGGCCAGCGCGTCCCCGCCGCCGTGCACCCGGTACAGGCCGGACAGGGTCGCGGCCTTGAAGCCGGGCATGTCGCCGTCGGCGTTGATGTGGATGAGCTTGGCCAGCTCGTCGTTGTCGATGACCGGGAAGGGCAGCAGGACGCTGCGGCAGGAGGCCGCGTTCGGGTCGAGCAGGTTGCCCTGCGGGCCCAGCGACGAGCGCAGGGAGGTGACCAGCTCCTCGCGGATCGCGTCCAGCGGCGGGTTGGTGACCTGTGCGAACAGCTGCGTGAAGTAGTCGAAGAGCAGCCGGGGGCGGTCCGACAGGGCGGCGATCGGCGAGTCGGTGCCCATCGAGCCGATCGGCTCGGCGCCGGCCTTGGCCATCGGGGCGAGGAGGACGCGCAGCTCCTCCTCGGTGTAGCCGAAGGTCTGCTGGCGGCGGGTGACCGAGGCGTGGCTGTGGACGATGTGCTCGCGCTCGGGCAGGTCGGACAGCTCGATCTCGCCGGCTTCCACCCACTCCTGGTAGGGGTTCTCGGCGGCGAGCTCGGCCTTGATCTCGTCGTCCTCGATGATGCGGTGCTCGGCGGTGTCCACGAGGAACATGCGGCCGGGCTGCAGGCGGCCCTTGCGGACGACCGTGGAGGGGTCGATGTCCAGCACGCCGACCTCGGAGCCGAGGACGACGAGGCCGTCGTCGGTGACCCAGTAGCGGCCGGGGCGCAGGCCGTTGCGGTCGAGGACCGCGCCGACCTGGGTGCCGTCGGTGAAGGTGACGCAGGCCGGGCCGTCCCAGGGCTCCATCATCGTGGAGTGGAACTGGTAGAAGGCACGCCGGGCCGGGTCCATGGAGTCGTGGTTCTCCCACGCCTCCGGGATCATCATCAGCACCGAGTGGGGCAGGGAGCGGCCGCCGAGGTGGAGCAGCTCCAGGACCTCGTCGAAGGAGGCGGAGTCGGAGGCGTCCGGGGTGCAGACCGGGAAGATCCGCTCGATGGCCTTGCCGTCGGAGCCGAACAGGTCGGAGACGAGCTGCGACTCGCGGGCCACCATCCAGTTGCGGTTGCCCTTGACGGTGTTGATCTCACCGTTGTGCGCGACGAAGCGGTAGGGGTGTGCCAGCGGCCAGGACGGGAAGGTGTTCGTCGAGAACCGGGAGTGCACGAGCGCGATCGCGGAGGCGAAGCGGCGGTCGGACAGGTCCGGGAAGAAGGGCTCCAGCTGGCCGGTGGTCAGCATGCCCTTGTAGACGATGGTCCGCGCGGACAGCGACGGGAAGTAGACGCCGGCCTCGCGCTCGGCGCGCTTGCGCAGCACGAAGGCCTTGCGGTCGAGGGCGATGCCCGTGGCGGGCGCCGCGGCGGGGTCGGCGACGAAGAGCTGCCGGAAGGCGGGCATGGTCGAACGGGCGGTGGCGCCCAGCAGCTGGGGGGCGACCGGCACCTCGCGCCAGCCGAGGACGGTCAGGCCCTCGTCGGAGGCGATCGTCTCGATCCGCGAGACGGCCTCGGCGGCGGAGTCCTCCGGCAGGAAGGCGATGCCGACGGCGTAGGCGCCGGCCGTGGGCAGTTCGAATCCGGCCACGTCGCGGAAGAAGGCGTCCGGGACCTGCGACAGGATGCCGGCGCCGTCGCCGGAGTCGGGTTCGGAGCCGGTCGCACCGCGGTGTTCGAGGTTGCGCAGAACGGTCAGAGCCTGTTCGACCAGCGTGTGGGACGCCTCGCCGGTAAGGGTGGCGACGAAGCCGACGCCGCAGGCGTCGTGCTCGTTGCGGGGGTCGTACATACCCTGCGCAGCAGGGCGAGCATCCATGAAGGACCAGTTCCGGCCATTCGCGGAGTGCTGGGACGGCTGGCGCGGCGTACGCATCGGCTCTCCCGTCGTCGTCAGGTGGCTGGGGGCACCTCCCAGGCCGTTGAGGCGCTGGGGGAGCAAGTGCCGAGGGACGACGTTGGCCCTCGCGTGATCGCAAAATTTCGTGCAGGTTACATGATGGAGCGGTTCTCGGAAACCAAGATAATCCGTTCCAGCATGCGGACACTGCGGGTTCGCGGTGGGGGTTCCGCGCCAGCACTGGAAGCTGTGGAGGGACCGCCCGGAGTGATCGGTCGGATCTCTTTCCGTCGGCCCTGGGGGCGGGAGGGGCGCCTTCGCCCACCCCGCCGAGGTGCACGGTGAGCCTCGTTGCCCACAGTGCTTACGGCTCATGCCCGGTGGTCACGCGTCTGAAACCAGCGGGTAACGTCCGTTCGTACGGCTCAACGCAGGAGTGCGAGCCGCGCTATCCTACGGCCGTTCCGAACAGGCCGCCCAGGGCGTACGTCACACCGGCCGCCGCGCCTCCCAGCAGAAGCTGCCGCAGACCGCTGTACCACCAGCTGCGCGCGGTCACCCTCGCCACCAGCGCACCGCACAGGAACAGCCCGAGCAGCGCCATCAGCACGGCGGGCCACAGACTGCTCCCGCCCAGCAGGTAGGGCAGCACCGGGACCAGCGCGCCCAGCGCGAAGGAGCCGAAGCTGGACACCGCGGCGACGGTGGGCGAGGGCAGGTCTCCGGGGTCGATGCCCAGTTCCTCCCGGGCGTGGATCTCCAGGGCCTGCTCGGGGTCCTTCGACAGCTGCCGGGCGACCTCCCGGGCCAGCCGCGGCTCGACGCCCCGCGCCTCGTAGAGCGCGGCCAGCTCGGCCTCCTCGTCCTTGGGGTGCTTGCGCAGCTCGCGCCGCTCCACGGCCAGCTCGGCCTCGACGAGCTCGCGCTGCGAGGCGACGGAGGTGTATTCTCCGGCGGCCATGGAGAAGGCGCCGGCGGCCAGGCCGGCCAGTCCGCTGAGGACGACGGTCTGCTGACCGACCGCGCCGCCCGCGACACCGGTCATCAGGGCCAGGTTGGAGACCAGGCCGTCCATCGCCCCGAACACCGCGGGACGCAGCCAGCCGCCGTTCACGTCCCGGTGGGTGTGGTTGTCCCGGTGCGCCTCGTGCAGCGTCGCCTCGGTGTCGATGATGGCCATGAAAGATCCCCACTCCCCGCCGCCGGACACGGCACTTTGGACAAGTTCCAGTTTTTTATAACTCTCAAACTACGCCGCTGATTCCCGGGCCGCCAGCAAGGAAAGGCTGCGCTAAGCTGGGGTTTTACCGTTGTCCGCTCAATTGATCATTATGCTGCCCAGATGTCGACCGGGTGATGCTGGGGCCCGTGAGGCTCGGGGCCGTCGCCGGGGTGGGACACATGCCGTATGGCATCGACCGCCCGCATCTCCTCCGTACCGGCGCCCGGCGGCGCCACCGGACTGCGCGCCCGGGGGCGGGGCGCCCTGCTGGGCCTGGCCGTCGGCGACGCCCTCGGGGCCCCGGCCGAGAACCTGAAGCCCTCCGAGATCCGCGCCCGCTGGGGGCGCATCACCGGGTACGTGGCGCAGGAGCCCGCGGGCACGGACGACACCGAGTACGCGATCTTCTCCGGCCTGCTGCTGGCCCGCCACGGCTCCGCCCTCACCCCGGCCCATGTGGAAGCGGCCTGGCACGAGTGGATCGCCGACCGCGACGAGGGTCCCTTCCGCGGGGCCGGCTTCAGTGAGCGCGGCACGCTGGAGAACCTCCGCCGGGGCCTGGCCGCGCCGATCTCCGCCCAGCACCGGCACGCCTGGAGCGACGGGCTGGCCATGCGCGCGGCCCCCTTCGGGGTGTTCGCGGCGGGCCGCCCCGCCGAAGCGGCCCGGCTCGCCGCGATCGACGGCTCGGTGAGCCACGACGGCGAGGGCATCTACGGCGGTCAGGCGGTCGCGGCGGCGATGGCGGGCGTCCCGACCGTCGCGGTGGTGGCCGCGGCCCTCGCGGCCGTCCCCGACGACTCCTGGACGGCCCGCAGCCTGCGCCGCGCGGTGACGGCCGCCCACCGCGGCGAACGCGCGGTGCGCTCGGCGGCCGTCATCGGCGGCTACCCCTGGACCGACCTGGCCCCCGAGGCGGTCGCCCTGGCGTTCGGCGCCTACGCGGCGGCCGACGGCGACTTCGCGCAGTCCGTGCTGACCGCGGTGAACATGGGCCGCGACGCGGACACGACGGCGGCGGTGGCGGGGGCCCTGGCCGGCGCGACCCGGGGCGTCTCGGCGATCCCGCCGGCCTGGGCCGCCCCCATCGGCCCGGTCCGCGGCCGCTGCCTGCCGGCGATGGCGGGCTACCACGTCCTGGACGTGGCGGACCTCCTGACGCCGGCCGAGGACGCGTGCCCGTCCCCGGCGGACTTCGTCCTGGCGCCCGACGGAACGGAGACGGCGGGATGACGGCACACGAACCGGCGGCCGCCAGCGGCGAGAACCCTCCCCGGGAGAGCAGGCCCCCTCGGGCCACGGTCACGGGCAGAACGGACACTCCTCCATGACGGCACACGAACCGGCGGCCGCCGACGGCGAGGTCGCCCCACGGGAGACCAGGACCTCTCGGGTGACAGTCACCGGCGGTGCGCGGGTGGGAGACCCGGCGGCCGAAGGCGAAGCCGGGGCCGGTGGACGGACCGAAGGCCTCCTGCTCGGCCTGGCCGCAGGCGACGCCGCCGGCTGGCCCGCCGCCCGCCACCGGGCCGCCCGCATGCCCGACTGGACGCGCCGCCTCACCCGCGAACTCGACACCTTCGCCGAACACAACGCGACCACCACGCTCCCCGTCCCCATCGCCCTGAACCAGCCCCCCGAACCCCTCCGCCTCGGCCCCTCCGACGACGCCGAGTGGGCCGCCTTCGCCGCGGAGGCCCTCCTCCTCGCCGGCGGCGACTCGGTCCTGGACGACCGGGACCGCCGCACCCGGGCCGCCCTCGACCTCACCTGGAACGCCGTCGCCGGTGAGGTGGCCGCCGCGGCGGACCGCGCCCCGGAGGTCGAGTCCGCCGTCCTCCCCCTGCGCGCCCGCATCTCCGTCCGCGCCGGCCTCGGCAACCTCGCCGCCGGTCTGCGCCCGCCCGCCACCGGCCACGACAACCCGCACTACTTCGACGACGCGGCCTGCGTACGCGCCTGCGTCCTGGCCGTGGCCCACCCCGGCGACCCCCACCGCGCCGCCGGGCTCGCCGAGTTCGACGCCCGCTACACCCAGGACGGCGACGGCGTCCACGGCGCCCGCGCCATGGCGGCGGCCCTCGCCCTCGCCCTGGCCGGCGCGGACGTCGGCGCCCGCGTCACCGCCGCCCTCGGCGAACTCCCCGAGGAGACGGAGATCGGCCGCAACGCCCGCCACGCCCTGCGCCTGGCCGCCGACGCGGACAGCGCCTTCGCCCTGGTCCCGCCCCTGGAACACCAGATCGTCGACCACGTCTACAGCTACGGCATCGCCGCCGCCGAAACCGTCCCCGTGGCCCTCGCCCTGGCCGCCGCCGCCCGCGGACGCATCGCGGAGGCGGTCCCGGCCGCGGCCTGCCTGTCCCGCGTCGCGGACTCCGCCCCGGCCCTCACCGGGGCGCTGGGCGGCGGCGCGTCCGTGCCGGGCTCCTGGCGCCGGACCTGCCGCACCCTCTCAGGCTGCGTCCTCCCCCGCCTCACCGGCACCGACCTCGTGGAACTCGCCGGACTCCTGGAAGCCGCGCATCCCCACCGCCCACCCGGGCCTCCGGGGCATCTCCCTCGGCGAGACGGACCTCCGCAACGACCTGGGCGCGGGCGAGGACTCGGGCCTCCACTGGTCGCGCTCCCGGGTGATCGTGGCCGCCCGGGCCGCCGGCCTGCCCCCGCCGCCGCAGTCGGTCCACCCCGACGTCCACGACCTGGACGGGCTGGCCGCCGGCTGCGCCCGGGGACGCGCCCTGGGCTTCCTCGGCCGCGCCGCGATCCACCCCCGCCAGCTCCCGGTCATCGAGCGCGCCTACCTGCCGACCGGGCAGGAGGTCGAACAGGCCGAGACGGTGCTCAAGGCGGCCGCCGCGCAGCCGGGGGCCCAGGCCCTTCCCGACGGCCGTCTCGTGGACGCGGCGGTGGTGGCGGCGGCCCGGCGCACCCTGCTTCTGGCCCGCCGCCCGTGACACGCCGAAGGCGCCCGGAGCATCTCCGGGCGCCTTCGGCGTGTCACGTGATCCGGCGGGCCGTCAGGGCTTCTTCCCCGACCCGGCCCCGTTCTTCGCCTCGTCCCTCAGGCCCGCCTCGGCGTCGGCCCCGCTCCCGGGCTCGTCGGCCCCGGTCCCGTGCGCGGGCCCGCCGTCCTCGCCGGCGGCGTCGGCCTTCTCGGTGCCGTCGGCCTCACCGCCGGTGGCGGCCGCACCCGGCTCCACCACGTCCTCCCGGCCCGGGCGCATCCGGGACGAGACCACGAGGTAGGTGACCGCGAGCAGGAACACCAGGATCGCGGTCCACACGTTCAGCCGCAGGCCCAGCACGTGGTGGGCGTCGTCGACGCGCATGTACTCGATCCAGCCCCGGCCCGCGCAGTACGCGGCGACGTACAGCGCGAACGCCCGCCCGTGGCCCAGCCGGAAGCGGCGGTCGGCCCAGATGACCAGGACCGCGACACCGATGCACCACAGGGACTCGTAGAGGAACGTCGGGTGGTACGTGCCCGGGATCCGCCCGTCCGACGAGGAGGTGATCTCCAGGGCCCACGGCAGGTCGGTGGGCTTGCCGTACAGCTCCTGGTTGAACCAGTTGCCCCACCGGCCGACCGCCTGCGCGAGGGCGATGCCCGGCGCGACGGCGTCCGCGTAGGCGGGCAGGGCGATGCCCCGGCGGCGGCAGCCGATCCAGGCGCCGAGCGCGCCGAACGCGATCGCGCCCCAGATGCCGAGACCGCCCTCCCAGATCTTGAAGGCGTCCACCCAGTCACAGCCCTCGCTGAAGTACAGCTGGTAGTCCGTGATCACGTGGTAGAGCCGGCCGCCGATCAGACCGAACGGCACGGCCCAGACGGCGATGTCGGCCACCGTGCCGACCCGCCCGCCCCGGGCGACCCACCGCCTGTTGCCGAGCCAGACGGCGACGAAGACGCCGATGATGATGCAGAACGCGTAGCCGCGCAGCGGAACGGGGCCGAGGTACAGCACCCCGCGCGACGGGCTGGGAATGAAGGCAAGTTCCATGGCAAGGTCGACGCTACCGTGCCGGACCGGGCCCGGGGCGGGCGGCCCGGCTACGGGTCCATAACAGGGGGGTGAGAATCCCCCTTACCCCTGATTCGCCTCCTGGACCATCTGCTTCAGCTTCGCCGGGGTCATCGTGCGGTCCTGGTAGATGTTCTTGCCGTCGAGCAGCACGGTGGGCGTGCCGGAGAAGCCGCCCTTGCTGAAGGCCTGGTGGGACTTGGCCACCCAGGCGTTGTGCGTGCCGTCCTCGACGCAGGCGCGGAAGGCCGGGGTGTCCAGGCCGTCGACCTTCCCGGCCAGCTGGATCAGCTTGTCGTTGTCGGCGTAGGCGTCGTCGACCTCGGGGGGCTGGTTGTCGAAGAGCACGTCGTGGTACGCGGGGAACATGCCGGCGTCCTGGGCGCAGGCGGCGGCGTTGGCCGAATTGCGGGAGCCGCTGCCGCGCATGTTGCCGTCGATGAGGGTGACGAGGTGGTACTCGACCTTCAACTGGCCGGCGTTCGTCAGCTCCTGGATCACCGGCCGGTACGCCGTCTCGAAGGACTTGCAGGCGGGGCAGCGGAAGTCCTCCCACACCGTGAGCGTGGACTTGGCGCTGTCCTTGCCGACCGGAATGGCCAGGCCGTCCTTGCCCTGGGCTCCCGAGGGGGCCACCACCGGACCCGACGCCTCGCTGTCGTCCTCCTTGCCGGCGTTGGCCGCGACGACGCCGATCACCGCCGCGAGTCCCAGGACGGCGACGACGGCGCCGCCCACGATCAGCGCGCGCCGGCGCTTCTCCGCGGACTTCTGCTTCTCGCGCTCCTCCGCCAGCCGCTGGCGGGCGGTGCGCTTTCCCTCACGGTTCTTGTCGCTCACACCCCGGAAACGAACCGGGGAGGCGCACCGCGCCTCCCCGGTCCCAGGTCCACCCGTACGAGGGACCTGTATGACTTCCGGCTTTCCTACGCCCGTCCGCGCACGCCCTGGGCCAGGTCACCCGCGAGCGCGCGCACGGCCTCGACCCCGGCCGCCTCGTCCGGGGCGTCCAGCATCGCCTTGACGAACGCCGAGCCGACGATCACGCCGTCGGCGAAGCCCGCGACCTCGGCGGCCTGGGCGGGCGTGGAGACTCCGAGCCCGACGCAGACCGGCAGGTCCGTGCCCGTGGCCCGGGTGCGTTCCACCAGGTCCCGGGCCTGTGAGCTGACGCTGGCGCGGGTGCCGGTGACGCCCATGAGGGAGGCCGCGTAGACGAATCCGCTGCCGGCCGCGGTGATCCGCGCGAGCCGCTCGTCCTTGCTGCTGGGGGCGACGACGAAGACGGTGGCGAGGCCGTGCTTGTCCGCGTGCTCCCTCCACAGCGCCGACTCCTGCACGGGCAGGTCGGGCAGGATGCAGCCCGCGCCGCCCGCCTCGGCCAGCTCGGCGGTGAACCGCTCGACGCCGTAGCGGTCGATGGGGTTCCAGTAGGTCATCACGAGGATCGGCTTGCCGGTGGCGGCGTGCGCCTCGCGGACCGTGCGCATCACGTCGGCGATCTTGACGCCGCCACGCAGGGCGATGTCGTCGGCGGTCTGGATGACGGGGCCGTCGAGGACCGGGTCGCTGTGCGGCAGGCCCACCTCGACGACGTCGGCGCCGCCGTCGACGACGGCCTTGATCGCCTCGATGCCCCCGTCCACGGTCGGGAAGCCGGCCGGGAGGTAGGCGATGAGCGCCGAGCGCCCTTCGGACCTGGCCGCGGCGAGGGTGTCGCCCAACAGCTCGATGTTGCCGCTCACTTGGCGTCCCCCTCGATCTCGGCGGTGTCGGTGTCCGCGTCGGCGGCGACCTCGGCGTCGGTGTCGTAGAGGCCGAAGTAGCGGGCGGCGGTGTCCATGTCCTTGTCGCCGCGGCCGGACAGGTTGACCACGATCAGCCCGTCCGCGCCCAGCTCCCTGCCGACCTCCAGGGCGCCGGCGAGGGCGTGGGCGCTCTCGATGGCCGGGATGATGCCCTCGGTACGGGACAGCAGGCGCAGGGCCTGCATGGCCGCGTCGTCGGTGACCGCGCGGTACTCGCCGCGGCCGGAGTCCTTCAGGTAGGAGTGCTCGGGGCCGATGCCCGGGTAGTCCAGACCCGCCGAGATGGAGTACGGCTCGGTGATCTGGCCCTCGTCGTCCTGCAGGACGTAGGAGCGGGAGCCGTGCAGGATGCCGGGTTCACCCGCGGTCAGGGTCGCGGCGTGCTCGCCGGTCTCGACGCCGTGCCCGGCGGGCTCGCAGCCGATGAGGCGGACGCCCTCGTCGGGGATGAAGGCGTGGAACAGGCCGATGGCGTTGGAGCCGCCGCCGACGCAGGCGATCGCGGCGTCGGGCAGGCGCCCGGCGCGCTCCAGGAGCTGGCGGCGGGCCTCGACGCCGATGACCCGGTGGAAGTCGCGGACCATCGCCGGGAACGGGTGGGGCCCGGCGACCGTCCCGAAGAGGTAGTGCGTGCGGTCGACGTTGGCGACCCAGTCGCGGAAGGCCTCGTTGATGGCGTCCTTCAGCGTGCGGCTGCCGCTCTTCACGGCGATGACCTCGGCGCCGAGCATGCGCATGCGGGCGACGTTGAGGGCCTGGCGCTGCGTGTCGATCTCGCCCATGTAGATCGTGCACTCGAGGCCGAAGAGCGCGCAGGCGGTGGCGGTGGCGACGCCGTGCTGGCCGGCGCCGGTCTCGGCGATGACCCGGGTCTTGCCCATGCGCTTGGTGAGCAGGGCCTGGCCGAGCACGTTGTTGATCTTGTGGGAGCCGGTGTGGTTGAGGTCCTCGCGCTTGAGGAACACACGGGCGCCACCGGCGTGCTCGGCGAAGCGCGGCACCTCGGTCAGTGCCGAGGGGCGGCCGGTGTAGTTGGTCAGGAGGTCGTCGAGTTCCCTGGCGAACTCGGGGTCGTGCTTGGCCTTGTCGTACTCGACGGCCACCTCGTCGACGGCGGCGACGAGGGCCTCGGGGATGAACTTGCCGCCGAAGGCCCCGAAGTAGCCTTCGGGGTTCGGGGTGTGACCCTCGGGGTCGGGGACGAAGAACTGGCTGGGCATGCGGAACCTCACGGTGAGTGGGTGTGGATCACTGATCGCCGTGGGGGCGGGGAGGGTCAGTGGGCTGCGGGCCCGTCCGGGCCGGTCGCGCAGTTCCCCGCGCCCCTGAGGGGGCGCTGCCATCGCATGCCGTTCACCTGGCCCGGCTCGTCACCGATGACGTAGCGGACGCGGCGGCCGTGGACCCGGCGTGCGGGCGCGCGGCAGCCGCGGGGGCGGCAGCCGCGCGCGAGGCGGGCGTACCGGTCCACGGTCGTCAGGGTGGCAGTCATCGGGTCAAGCCTAGCGGGTGGTCAGCTCCGGCCGTGCCGGAGTGCCGGGTGCTCGCCCGCCGCCACCAGGTCGGCCACCGCCGTCTTGGGGTCCTTGCCGGTGACGAGGGACTCGCCGACCAGGACGGCGTCGGCGCCGGCGTTGGCGTACGCGATGAGGTCGTGCGGGCCGCGGACGCCGGACTCGGCGATCCTGACGATGTGGCCGGGGATCTCGGGCGCCACACGCTCGAAGGTGTTGCGGTCGACCTCGAGGGTCTTGAGGTTGCGGGCGTTGACGCCGATGACGCGGGCGCCGGCGTCGACCGCGCGCTCCACCTCGTCCTCGTCGTGCACCTCGACCAGGGGGGTGAGCCCGATGGACTCGGCGCGCTCGATGAGCGACTCCAGCGCGGCCTGGTCCAGGGCGGCGACGATCAGCAGGGCGAGGTCGGCGCCGTAGGCCCGGGCCTCCCACAGCTGGTACGAGGTGACGATGAAGTCCTTGCGCAGGACCGGGATGTCCACCCGGGAGCGGACCGCCTCCAGGTCGGCGAGCGAGCCGCCGAAGCGACGCTGCTCGGTGAGGACGGAGATGACGGCCGCGCCGCCCGCCTCGTAGTCCGCGGCGAGGCCGGCCGGGTCGGCGATCGCGGCCAGCGCGCCCTTGGAGGGGCTGGAGCGTTTGACCTCGCAGATGACCTTCACGCCGTCGCCGCGCAGGGCGGCGGCGCCGTCCTTGGCCGCGGGAGCCTTCGCCGCGCGCTCCTTGAGCTCGTCGAGGCTGACGCGCGCCTGCCGCTCCGCGAGGTCGGCACGGACTCCGTCGATGATCTCGTCGAGCACACTCACGCGAGCGGCCCCCTTCCAGATTCTTGACGATGGCGGCGACCGATCGGAAACCGATGGTCACTGCGATGGTATCCGCAGCGGGGCGCAGGCCCCGCATCCGGCTGACGCCGTGCCCATTACCTGGACGTCCACGCCTTGATCAAGGGTGCAGCCAGCCCCCGAAGGGCAGGTTCCGGACAACCGAGAAGACCAGCAGCAACGCGCCCAGGCTCCACACCAGCCCCGGCCGCGGGTCGATCCGCAGGGGGCGCCCGCGGACGGCGTGGACCACCCATACGGTCCACAGCACGGCGAAGGCGAGATAACCCAGGACGGCAGGGGCGTTGGCCTGCAGGGCCAACGCGAGGTCGCCGTGGACGAACGCGTGCGCGCTGCGCAGTCCGCCGCAGCCGGGGCAGTACAGGCCGGTGTGGAGCAGCAGCGGGCAGGCGGGGTAGTGGCCGGGTTCGTTCGGGTCCACGGCGCCCACGTAGGCGAAGGCGGCGGCGGTGGCCGCGAGCACCCCGGCCGGGACGGCCAGGCGGGCCGGGAGGCTGGTCGTCACCGTTCGGCTGTCGGCGTTCACGGTGTGCATTGTGCCCCGGACGCGGGCGAGGGGCGTCCCGGCACCCCCCGGTGCCGCGGACCGCCCCTCGTACGGCTGTCCCCGGGGATCAGCGCTCGGCGGCCGCCGGCTCCCGGTCGCCGGTCAGCTGGTGCGGCTGGTGCAGGTCCTTGGGCTGGCCCATGCCCATCATGCGCATGACGCCTCCGACGACACCACCGAGCAGCACGATCACCATGCCCGCCCAGAAGCCCGCCGGCTGGTTCATCACCATGAAGGCGCCCGCGACGCAGAACCCGATGAAGGCGATCATGACACCGGTCCAGGCGGCCGGGGTGTGACCGTGGCTGCTGCCCGCCATTGCTTGCTCCTCGTTGCTGTGTGCGTGTCTGAGCAGGACGCTCGGGCCCATTGTCCCGCACCCGTGCGGGTGAGGTGACCGGGGGTGCGTCCCGGCGTCCGCCGGGCTCAGGCGCCGGTCGGGTCCTCGCCGCGGTCGAGTGCCTTCCACAGGTCCTCGGGCCGGTCGGGGTCGGCGGCGGGGACCTTGCGGCGCGGCCGGGGCGTGCCGCCGCGCTCGTAGCGGCCGGACATCGCGGGCCACAGCCGGCCGTAGCGCAGGGCGAGCAGCCCGGCCAGGAGGATCAGGATCCCGCCGGCGACCGCGACGTACGGCCAGGCGGTGTGGCTGAGGGCGGAGACGGAGGCGGAGGTGTCGCCGGAGGCCTGGGCGGCCTGCTTCTCGAGCGCGGAGCTGTCGGAGGCGCCGAGCAGGGCGGCGGTGACGGTGCCCGCGCCGGAGAGCGCCAGCAGCCCGGCCACGACGACGCGGCCGGCGCGGCGGACGGCGAAGACGGCGACGAGCGCGGCGAGGCTCATGACGGCGAGCGCCGCGGGTACGCCCGTGACGTCGCTGCCCCTGGCGGTCAGGGGGAAGGAGCCGCCGGCCACCGTCGTGGTGCCCTCCGACCACTGCTGCCGGGTGGCGAGCAGGGTCAGGGCCGCGCCGAGCGCGCCGCACAGCAGCGCGGCGGCGAGGCTCAGGCGGCCGGCCCGGGCGGGGCGGGCGGCTTCGGAACGGGGGTGAGGTGCGGCAGTCACGTACCCCACTATCGCCCGAACCCCGGGCGAACCGTCACCCGGGGTTCGTCTCAGGCCTCGCCCAGCCTGTTCGCCGTGTGCACGGCCCGCAGGACCGCCGCCGCCTTGTTGCGGCACTCGGTGTCCTCGGCGACCGGGTCGGAGTCGGCGACGACGCCCGCACCGGCCTGCACGTACGCCGTGCCGTCGCGCAGCAGGGCCGTGCGGATGGCGATGGCGGTGTCGGAGTCGCCCGCGAAGTCGAGGTAGCCGACGCAGCCGCCGTACAGGCCGCGCCGGGACGGTTCGAGCTCGTCGATGATCTGCATCGCGCGGGGCTTGGGGGCGCCGGAGAGGGTGCCGGCGGGGAAGCAGGCGGTGAGGACGTCGAAGGCCGAGCGCCCCGCGGCCACGCGGCCGGTCACCGTCGAGACGATGTGCATCACGTGCGAGTACCGCTCGATGGACATGAAGTCGACGACCTCGACCGAGCCGGGCTCGCAGACCCGCCCCAGGTCGTTGCGGCCGAGGTCGACGAGCATGAGGTGCTCGGCGCGTTCCTTGGGGTCGGCGAGCAGTTCGTCGGCGAGGGCCTGGTCCTCCTGCGGGGTGGCGCCGCGCCGGCGGGTGCCGGCGATGGGGTGGACCATCGCCCGGCCGTCCTCGACCTTGACCAGGGCCTCGGGCGAGGAGCCGACGATGTCGAAGCCGTCGAAGCGGAACAGGTACATGTACGGCGACGGGTTGGTCGCCCTGAGGACCCGGTAGACGTCCAGCGCGCTCGCGGTGCAGGGCGTCTCGAAGCGCTGGGAGGGGACGACCTGGAAGGCCTCGCCCGCGCGGATGCGCTCCTTGATGTCCTCGACGGCCTCCTGGAAGTCGGGGCCGCCCCACAGCGCGGTGTACCCGGGCAGCTCGGAGGGCGGGAGCACGGCGGGGGGCTGGGCGACGGGCCGGGTCAGGTCCGCCTGCATGGCGTCGAGGCGGGCGACGGCGTCGGCGTGCGCCTCGTCGACGCCGGTCTCCAGGTCGTTGTGGTTGATCGCGTTGGCGATCAGCAGGACCGAGCCCTCCCAGTGGTCCATGACGGCGAGGTCGCTGGTGAGGAGCATGGTCAGCTCGGGCAGCCTCAGGTCGTCGCGCTCGCCGGGGCCGATCCTCTCCAGGCGGCGGACGATGTCGTAGCCGAGGTAGCCGACCATGCCGCCGGTGAAGGGCGGCATGCCCTCCTGGTGGGGGGTGTGCAGGGCCTCGATGGTGGCGCGGAGCGCGGCGAGCGGGTCGCCGTCGGCGGGGACGCCGACGGGCGGGGCGCCGAGCCAGTGGGCCTGCCCGTCGCGCTCGGTCAGCGTGGCGGCGCTGCGGACGCCGACGAACGAGTACCGGGACCAGGAGCGGCCGTTCTCCGCGGACTCCAGCAGGAAGGTGCCGGGGCGTTCGGCGGCGAGCTTGCGGTAGAGCGCGACCGGCGTGTCGCCGTCGGCGAGGAGCTTGCGGGTGACCGGGATGACCCGCCGGTCGGTGGCGAGCTTGCGGAACGTCTCGAGGTCCATGGCGGCTGACCTCACTGATCCGTGGCGGGGGTGCCGGAGCCGTCCGCGAGGAGCACGTCCTCGTCGAAGCAGGTGCGGGCGCCGGTGTGGCAGGCGGCGCCGACCTGGTCGACGGTGACCAGGATCGTGTCGGCGTCGCAGTCCAGCGCGACGGACCTCACCCGCTGGACGTGGCCGGAGGTGTCGCCCTTGACCCAGTACTCCTGGCGGCTGCGGGACCAGTAGGTGCAGCGGCCGGTGGTCAGGGTGCGGTGCAGCGCCTCGTCGTCCATCCAGCCGAGCATGAGCACCTCTTTGGTGTCGTACTGCTGGGCGATGGCGGGCAGGAGGCCGTCGGCGCTGCGCCTGAGGCGGGCGGCGATCTCCGGGGCGAGGCGGCTGGGCCGGGGGGACGTGCTGGTCATGACGACCATTGTGCCGCGCGGCACCGGCAGGCCCGGTACGCGTCCACGGGGCGGACCCGCGGGGCGGCGGGGGACGGCACGTCCGCTGGGCGGACCGGCGGGGCGGCCGTAGGCTGGCGGCATGTCGACCCATGCCAAGCGTGAACGACTTCTTCTCGCCGACCTGTTGGAGACCGCGGGCCCGGACGCGCCCACCCTGTGCGAGGGCTGGTCCACCCGGGACCTGGCCGCGCACGTGGTGGTCCGCGAGCGCCGCCCCGACGCCGCCGGCGGCATACTGATCAAGCAGCTCGCGCCACGCCTGGACCGGGTGATGGCGGAGTACGCGGACAAGCCGTACGAGGAGCTGATCCAGCTGATCCGTACCGGCCCTCCGCGCTTCTCCCCCTTCTCGCTCAAGCCGGTCGACGAGGCGTCGAACATCATCGAGTTCTACGTCCACACGGAGGACGTCCGCCGCGCCCAGCCCGACTGGTCCCCGCGCGAGCTCGACCCGGTCTTCCAGGACGCCCTGTGGTCCCGTCTGGAACGCACGGCCCGCCTGATCGGCCGCGGCGTCCCCACGGGCCTGGTCCTGCGCCGCCCCGACGGCCAGACGGTCGTCGCCCACCGCGGCACCCCCGTCGTCACCGTGACGGGCGAACCCTCCGAACTGGTCCTGTTCTCCTACGGCCGCCAGAGCGCCTCCAAGGTCGACCTCTCCGGCGACGAGGAGGCGATCGCGAAGCTGCACGAGTCGAAGCAGCTGGGGATCTGAGAAGGCCCCGGCCGCGTCACCCGGCCGGGGCTCTCACGCGAGGGGCGTCACCGCACCGGGTGGCCCGCCTCGCGCAGGGTCTGCTTGACCTCGCCGATGCGCAGGTCCCCGAAGTGGAAGACCGACGCGGCCAGGACCGCGTCCGCGCCCGCCTCGACGGCCGGGGGGAAGTCCGCCAGCTTGCCGGCGCCGCCGGAGGCGATGACCGGGACCGTGACGTGCTTGCGGACGGCCCGGATCATCTCCAGGTCGTAGCCGTCCTTGGTGCCGTCCGCGTCCATCGAGTTGAGCAGGATCTCGCCCGCGCCCAGTTCGGCCGCCCGGTGGGCCCATTCGACGGCGTCGATGCCGGTGCCGCGGCGGCCGCCGTGCGTGGTCACCTCGAACGAGCCCGAGTCGGTGCGGCGGGCGTCGACCGACAGGACCAGGACCTGGCGGCCGAAGCGCTCGGCGATCTCGCGGATCAGCTCGGGGCGGGCGATCGCGGCGGTGTTGACGCCGACCTTGTCCGCTCCGGCCCGCAGCAGCTTGTCGACGTCCTCGGCGGCGCGGACGCCGCCGCCGACCGTGAGCGGGATGAACACCTGCTCGGCCGTGCGGCGCACCACGTCGTAGGTGGTCTCGCGGTCGCCCGACGAGGCGGTGATGTCCAGGAACGTCAACTCGTCGGCGCCCTCGGCGTCGTACACCTTGGCCATCTCGACGGGGTCGCCCGCGTCGCGCAGGTTCTGGAAGTTGACGCCCTTGACGACCCGGCCGTTGTCCACGTCCAGGCAGGGGATGACTCGGACCGCCAGGGTCATGAATCCACGGCTCCTCTGAATGCTTCCATCTCCACGGACACCAGTACGCGCGGGTCGATGAAACCGTCCACGACCAGGAAGGTCGCGGCCGGGCGCACGGTGTCGAACAGCTCCTTGTGGGCGCGGCCCACCTCTTCGAGGTCACGCGCGTGCGCCAGGTGCACCCGCGTGCGGACCACCGACCCGACGCCGAGCCCGAACTCGGCGATCGCCTCGAACGCGCTGCTGAAGGCCACCTTCGCCTGCTCGTACGGGTCACCCTCCCCGTACAGCACGCTGCCCTTGAAGGACGTGGTGCCCGCCACCAGCACGGTGTCGCCCGCCGCCACGGCACGCGCGAAACCGAAGGACTCTTCCCAGGGACTTCCGCTCTGCACTCGCCGCACGGCTTCGGACGTCATGACGACACAGCCTCCAAGGCTTCTTCCAGGGTGAACGCCTTCGCGTAGAGCGCCTTCCCTACGATCGCGCCCTCGACACCGAGCGGGACGAGGCCGGCGAGGGCGCGCAGGTCGTCCAGCGAGGAGACGCCGCCGGATGCCACGACCGGGCGGTCGGTGGCCGCGCAGACGTTCTTCAGCAGCTCCAGGTTGGGGCCCTGGAGCGTGCCGTCCTTGGCGATGTCGGTGACGACGTAGCGGGCGCAGCCCTCCTTGTCGAGCCGCTCCAGCGTCTCGTAGAGGTCGCCGCCGTCGCGGGTCCAGCCGCGGCCGCGCAGGGTGGTGCCGCGGACGTCCAGGCCCACCGCGATCCTGTCGCCGTGCTCGGCGATGACCTTGGCGACCCACTCCGGGGTCTCCAGGGCGGCGGTGCCCAGGTTGACGCGCCGGCAGCCGGTGGCGAGGGCGGCGGCGAGGGTGTCGTCGTCGCGGATGCCGCCGGACAACTCGACCTTGATGTCCATCGCCCTGGCGACCTCGGCGATCAGCTCGCGGTTGTCCCCGGTGCCGAACGCGGCGTCCAGGTCGACCAGGTGCAGCCACTCGGCGCCGGAGCGCTGCCAGGCCAGGGCCGCCTCCAGCGGGGAGCCGTAGGACGTCTCGGTGCCGGACTCGCCGTGCACCAGGCGAACGGCCTGGCCGTCGCGGACGTCGACGGCGGGGAGGAGTTCGAGCTTGCTCACAGTGTTCCGATCCAGTTGGTGAGGAGCTGGGCTCCGGCGTCGCCGGACTTCTCGGGGTGGAACTGCGTGGCCCACAGGGCGCCGTTCTCGACGGCGGCGACGAACGGCTTGCCGTGGGTGGACCAGGTGACCTTGGGGGCCTCCATCGCGGGGTTGTGCGTCTCCAGCGACCAGTCGTGGACGGCGTAGGAGTGCACGAAGTAGAAGCGCGCGTCCGCGTCGAGGCCGGCGAACAGGCGTGAACCGGGCGCCGCCTCCACGGTGTTCCAGCCCATGTGGGGGACGACCTCGGCCTGGAGCGGCTCGACCGAGCCGGGCCACTCGTCGAGGCCCTCGGTCTCCACGCCGTGCTCGATGCCGCGCGCGAAGAGGATCTGCATGCCGACGCAGATGCCCATGACCGGGCGCCCGCCGGAGAGCCGGCGGTCCACGATCCAGTCGCCGCGCGCCTCACGCAGGCCCGCCATGCACGAGGCGAAGGCGCCGACGCCGGGCACGAGCAGCCCGTCGGCGTTCATGGCCCTGTCGTAGTCACGGGTGATCTCGACGTCCGCACCGGCGCGGGCGAGGGCGCGCTCGGCGGAACGGACGTTGCCGAAGCCGTAGTCGAAGACGACCACGCTCTTGCGGGGGGCGCTCAATTCCACACCTCCAGCCTCAGGACACCGGCCGTCAGGCACATCGCGGCGCCGATCGACAGCAGCACGATCAGTCCCTTGGGCATCTGCTGCTTCACGAAGGAGTAGATGCCGCCGACGAGGAACAGGCCGACGACGATCAGCAGGGTCGAGATGCCGTTCACAGCGCGCCCTTCGTGGACGGGAGGATGCCGGCCGCGCGCGGGTCGCGCTCGGAGGCGTAGCGCAGGGCCCGGGCCAGTGCCTTGAACTGGCACTCCACGATGTGGTGCGCGTTGCGCCCGTAGGGCACGTGCACGTGCAGCGCGATCTGCGCCTGGGCCACGAAGGACTCCAGGATGTGCCGCGTCATGGTGGTGTCGTACTCGCCGATCATCGGCGCCATCTTCTCGGGCTCGGTGTGCACGAGGTAGGGGCGGCCCGACAGGTCGACGGTGACCTGGGCGAGCGACTCGTCCAGCGGGACCGTGCAGTTGCCGAAGCGGTAGATGCCGACCTTGTCGCCGAGGGCCTGCTTGAAGGCGGCGCCGAGGGCGAGGGCGGTGTCCTCGATGGTGTGGTGGGAGTCGATGTGCAGATCGCCCTCGGTCTTCACGGTCAGGTCGAACAGACCGTGCCGGCCGAGCTGGTCGAGCATGTGGTCGTAGAAGCCGACGCCGGTGGAGATCTCCGTCTTGCCCGTGCCGTCGAGGTCTATCTCGACGAGGACCGTGGTCTCCTTGGTCGTCCGCTCCACGCGTCCGGTGCGGCTCATGAACTCTGCTCCTTCTTCAGTGCACGTACCGCGTCGAGGAACGCGTCGTTCTCTTCGGGGGTGCCGGCGGACACCCGCAGCCACCCGGGGATGCCGTTGTCCCGGACCAGGACGCCCCGGTCGAGGATCTTCCGCCAGGCCGTGTGCGCGTCCTCGAACCGGCCGAACTGCACGAAGTTGGCGTCGGACTCGACGACCTCGAGGCCGGTCGCGCGCAGCTCGGTGACCAGGCGGTCCCGCTCGGCCTTGAGCTGCTCGACGTAGCCGAGCAGGGTGTCGGTGTGCTCCAGCGCGGCCAGGGCGGTCGCCTGGGTGACGGCCGACAGGTGGTACGGCAGCCGGACCAGCTGGACGGCGTCGACGACGGCCGGGTCCGCGGCGAGGTAGCCCAGGCGCAGGCCCGCCGCGCCGAACGCCTTCGACATCGTGCGGGAGACGACGAGGTGGGGGCGCCCCTCGAGCAGCGGCAGCAGCGAGTCGCCGTGGCTGAACTCGATGTAGGCCTCGTCGACGATCACCATCGACGGCTTGGCCGCCTGCGCGGCCTCGTACAGCGCGAGGACCGTCTCCCGCGGGACCGTGTTGCCGGTGGGGTTGTTGGGGGTGGTGATGAAGACGACGTCCGGCCGGTGCCCGGCTACGGCCTTCTCGGCCGCCGCGAGGTCGATGGTGAAGTCGTCGCCCCGGGGGCCGGAGATCCAGCCCGTGCCCGTGCCGCGGGCGATGAGGCCGTGCATCGAGTACGACGGCTCGAAGCCGATCGCGGTGCGGCCCGGCCCGCCGAAGGTCTGCAGCAGCTGCTGGATGACCTCGTTGGAGCCGTTGGCGGCCCAGACGCCGGCGGGTCCGACCTCGTACCCGGTCGTGGTCGTCAGGTACTCGGCGAGCCTGGTGCGCAGCTCGACGGCGTCCCGGTCGGGGTAGCGGTTGAGGGTGCGGGCCGCCTCGCGGACCCGCTCGGCGATGCGCTCCACCAGGGGCTCGGGCAGCGGGTAGGGGTTCTCGTTGGTGTTCAGCCGTACGGGAACGTCCAGCTGCGGTGCGCCGTACGGGGACTTGCCGCGCAGCTCGTCCCGTACGGGGAGATCGTCGATGCCTGTCACTTGCCCTGGGGAACCTTCCAGTCGAACCGTGCCTTGATCGCCGCGCCGTGCGCGGGCAGGTCCTCCGCCTCGGCCAGCGTGACCACGTGGTGCGCGACCTCGGCCAGCGCGTCCTTGGTGTAGTCGACGATGTGGATGCCGCGCAGGAAGGACTGGACGGACAGGCCGGAGGAGTGGCAGGCGCAGCCGCCGGTGGGCAGGACGTGGTTGGAGCCGGCCGCGTAGTCGCCGAGGGAGACCGGGGCCCAGGGGCCGATGAAGATCGCGCCCGCGTTCCTGACGCGGTCGGCCACGGCGACGGCGTCGGCCGTCTGGATCTCCAGGTGCTCGGCGCCGTAGGCGTCGACCACCCTGAGGCCCTCCTCGACGCCGTCGACCAGGACGATCGCGGACTGCTTGCCGGACAGGGCCGGGACGATCCGGTCGTCGACGTGCTTGCTCGCCGCGACCTGCGGCTGCAGCTCCTTCTCCACGGCCTGCGCGAGGTCCTCGGAGTCGGTGACCAGGACGGCGGCGGCCAGCGGGTCGTGCTCGGCCTGGCTGATCAGGTCGGAGGCGACGTGCACCGGGTCGGCCGTGCCGTCGGCCAGGATCGCGATCTCGGTCGGGCCTGCCTCGGAGTCGATGCCGATCCTGCCGGTGAAGTAGCGCTTGGCGGCGGCGACCCAGATGTTGCCGGGGCCGGTGACCATGTCGGCGGGCGGGCAGGACTCGGTGCCGTGGGCGAACATCGCGACGGCCGAGGCGCCGCCGGCGGCGTACACCTCGTCGACGCCGAGCAGCGCGCAGGCGGCCAGGATCGTGGGGTGCGGCAGTCCGGCGAAGTCGGCCTGGGCGGGCGAGGCCAGTGCGATGGACTCGACGCCGGCCTCCTGCGCGGGCACCACGTTCATGATCACGGAGGACGGGTAGACGGACCGGCCGCCGGGCGCGTACAGCCCGACGCGCTCGACCGGAACCCACTTCTCGGTCACGGTGCCGCCGGGCACGACCTGGGTGGTGTGGGTGGCGCGGCGCTGCTCACGGTGGACGATCCGGGCGCGCCGGATGGACTCCTCCAGCGCGGCGCGCACGGCCGGGTCGAGCTCCCGCAGCGCGCGGGTGAGCGCGGCGGCCGGCACCCGCACCTGGTCCAGCCGGACCCCGTCGAACCGCTCCGCGGCGTCGATCAGCGCCGCGTCGCCCCGATGATGCACGTCCTCGCAGAGGGGACGCACCTTCTCCAGGGCGGCCGATACGTCGAAGTCGGCTCGGGGCAGCAGGTCACGCAGGGTGCGGCCCTCGGGAAGGGCGTCGCCGCGCAGATCGATTCGGGAGATCACGTGCTCAATTCTCTCAGACCCGCGTGACGCGCCGTCCGCACGTATCAATGGCTGATACAGAGTGTCGCGTAGCCCGGCAGATCGCCGTCACTTCCTGCTTTCATCCCGTCACGCAGCGGGCATGAACGGTTGTACGAAGGAACCAACCGGCGAGTACCCGGGGAGGAAGGAAGAGCTGTGACCGAGGGGGCCGGCCTGCGTGCCGGGGAAGTGCCCGACGACCTGACCGCGGCCGAGGCCGGTATGTGGCAGGCCTTCCGCAACGGCACCGTGTACGACCTGAGCAGCGGCGATCCCCTGGTGGACGATCCGCACGGCGGCCACCCCTGGGGCGAGGAGCGCACCGTCCGGGCCCGGATCGTGTGCTGGCTCCTCCTGGACGGCCCGCCCGCCCTGGCCGGCCGGGTGTCGTCGCTGAAGCTGGCCGGGGTGCTGGTCAGCGGCTCCCTGGACCTCGCGGGCGGCACGGTGACGCCGTACGTCGAGATGCGTCAGTGCCGTTTCGAGCAGGACGTGCTGCTGCCGGAGGCCCGCTTCACGACCGTACGGCTGGTGGACTGCTCGGTTCCGCGGCTGGAGGCGGCCCGGCTGCAGACCGAGGGTGATCTGCACCTGCCGCGCTGCCGGTTCCACCGCGGCATCCGGCTGACGGACGCGCAGATAGGCACGGACCTGATGCTCAACCAGGCCGTCGTGCACGGCGACCGCAGCGGCCGGTCGCTGGCGGCGGACGGCCTGACCGTCGGTCAGGACCTCCAGGCGGAGCTGCTGGAGTCGCGCGGCGAGCTCAGCCTGCGGGCCGCGACCATCGGCGTGTCGCTGAGCCTGCGCGGGGCGCGGCTGGCCCATCCCTTCGCCCGGCTCGCGCTGAACGCCCCGCAGCTGACAGTCGAGCGCAGCCTGTACCTGACGCCGGCGGGGGTCGGCGCCCAGGCGGTGAGCGGCATGACCCCGGCCGAGGGGACGCGGATCCGGCGGTTCGAGTGCGAGGGCGGGATCCGCCTGGACGACGGCCGGTTCGGCGACGCCGTCGACCTCGAGCTGGCCCGGTTCACCCTGACGGACGAGCAGGAGCTGTCGCTGCGCCGGATGCAGACCCCGGAGCTGCGCTTCCTCGGGGAGCGGCCGGCCCGCGGACGGGTGGTGCTGTCGGGGGCGAAGGTCGTGAACCTGATGGACCGGGCGGACGCCTGGCCCGGTCCGGGGCGGCTGCACATGGGAGGTTTCACCTACGAGAACCTGGTGCCCCGCGGGCCGTTCCCGCTGGACGAACGGCTGGACTGGGTGGCGGCGGCGACCGCCGAGTACAACCCGGAGCCGTACGAACGGCTGGCGGCCGTGCTGCGGGCCGGCGGGGAGGACGAGGCGGCCCGCGAGGTGCTGCTCGCCAAGCAGCGCCGGCACCGCGAGAGCCTGCCGCTCGCCGCCAAGCTGTGGGGCTACGCGCAGGACTGGACGGTCGCCTACGGGTACCGGCCGGGCCGGGCCACGGTGTGGATGGCGGTGCTGTGGGCGGCGGGCACGCTCGCCTTCGCGCAGGCCGGCCATCCGCCGATGAAGCAGGGCGAGCACCCCGAGTGGAACCCGGCGCTCTTCACCCTCGACCTGCTGCTGCCGGTCATCGACCTGGGGCAGGTGGGCTTCTGGCAGTTGCGCGGGGGCTGGCAGTGGCTGGCCTCGGCGCTGATCCTGCTGGGCTGGGTCCTGGCCACGACGGTGGCGGCGGGGGCCACCCGGCTGCTGCGGCGCAACTGATGGTGCCCACGTGACCGCAGTTGCCGGACTTTCCTGTCTTTGCTCTCTCTTGGACGACCGGCGTACAACTTTCCGCGAGTTCCCGGAACGATCTGGCGCCGCTGTGACCAGCGGACTTTCAATGGTCGGCACCATGGCCATGCAGCTGCCGTTCCTCCGCGCGAGCCGGACGACGAGGACCGCCCCCCACCCCGCCCCCAGGGACCCCGGCACCGACGACGAGGTGCTGCTCGACGCGCCCGACGCGCGGCTGAGCCCGGCGCTGGTCGCCGCTGCCAGGGGCGATCACGGCCCGTCCGCTGCGCTGCTCCTCGCCACACGCGCGGCCGCCGAGTGGGAACGCCGCGACCGGTACGTGACCCGGCTGGCCGCCTTCGCCCGCTCGCGGCCCGAGTGGCTGGACGCCTGGCTCGCCACCGCCCCGCGGGATCCGGACGCGCTGCTGGTGGGCGCCCAGCTGGCAGTGGACCGCGCCTGGCGGTCACCGGCCCGGGCCGAGCTGCTGCGCGAAGTGAGCCCGCTGATCACGGCGGCGGCCCGGGGCGACCAGCGCGACCCGGTGCCCTGGCGGCTCGCGCTCGACCATGCCCGGGGCGCGCGGGCCGGGCACACGTACGTCGAGGAACTGTGGGCGGCGGCGGTGCGCCGGGCCCCGCACCACCACGGCTGCCACGTGGCGGCCCTGCGCTACCTGGCCGCGTCCTGGCACGGCTCCCACCACGAGTGCTTCGACTTCGCCGACCGGGCGGCGCAGGACGCGCCCGCCGGCGCACTCGTCCAGGCCCTGCCCCTGCGGGCGGCCTTCGGCTACCTCACCGACGGCTGCGGTCCCGAGGTGCCGCGCGTCCGGCTGGAAGCGGCCGTCGACCGGGCGATCGCCCTCTCCCCCCGTCTCCCGGCGGCCGACCCCTGGCCCGCCCGGATGCGCAACCTGCTGCTCTTCGTGCTGGTGCGCCTGGAGCGCTGGGAGGACGCCCGGGAGCAGCTGCGGCTGAACGGCCCGTACGCCACCTCGTTCCCCTGGGACCAGGTGTCGGACGACCCGCTCGGGCACTTCCTGGACGTACGCGATCGGGTCCGGGCCGCGGCGGCCGGGGACCCCTCCCGGCATCCACCAGGTGAACGGGGCGGACGGGACCGCACCGGCGACCATTAGGCTTTTGCGTCGTGACCACCGTCCGGCTCCCCCTCTTCCCCCTGAACTCGGTGCTGTTCCCGGGGCTCGTGCTCCCGCTCAACGTCTTCGAGGAGCGGTACCGCGCCATGATGCGCGAGCTGCTGAAGACGCCCGAGGACGCATCGCGCCGGTTCGCCGTCGTGGCGATCCGCGACGGCCACGAGGTGGCCCCCAGCCTGCCCGGCCTGCCCGACCCGACAGCCGTGCCCGAGAAAGGGCCCGCGGCCGGCTTCGGCACGGACCCGGCCAAGGCGTTCCACAAGATCGGCTGCATCGCGGACGCGGCGACCGTCCGGGAGCGCACCGACGGCTCCTTCGAGGTGCTGGCGACGGGCACCACCCGGGTGAGGCTGCTGTCGGTGGAGTCATCCGGTCCGTTCCTGACGGCCGAACTGGAGCCGCTGGCGGAGGAACCGGGCGACGAGGCGGCCCCTCTCGCGGACGGGGTGCTGCGGTCCTTCCGCCAGTACCAGAAGCGCCTGGCGGGGGCCCGGGAACGCTCCCTGACGTCCGGCGCGGACCTGCCGGACGAGCCGGGCGTGGTGTCGTACCTCGTCGCGGCGGCGATGATGCTGGACACCCCGACCAAGCAGCGCCTGCTCCAGGCCCCCGACACCGCCTCCCGCCTGCGGGACGAGCTGAAACTCCTTCGCTCCGAGACGGCGATCATCCGTAGTCTGCCGTCGTTGCCGTCGTCGGACCTGACGCGCGGCCCGACGAGCCTCAACTGAGCGGATCCATGGCGAAGAAGTCCAAGAAGCAGCAGGGTGGCACGCCCGCGACGGTGGCCCTGACGGCGGCCGGAGCGGCGTACACGGTCCACGCCTACGACCACGACCCCTCGCACCCCTCCTACGGCGAGGAGGCCGCCGAGGCGATGGGCGTCTCGCCGGACCGCGTCTTCAAGACCCTGGTCGCGGACGTCGACGGCGCGCTGACCGTCGCGGTGGTCCCGGTGGCGGGCCAGCTGGACCTGAAGGCCCTGGCCGCGGCGGTGGGCGGCAAGCGGGCCACGATGGCCGACCCGGCCCTCGCGGAGCGCACGACCGGATACGTCCGGGGCGGCATCTCCCCGCTGGGCCAGCGCAGGAAGCTGCCGACGGTCCTCGACGCCTCGGCGTCGGGGCACGCGACGATCTGCGTGTCGGCGGGGCGCAGGGGCCTGGAGGTGGAGCTGGCTCCGGACGTCCTGCGGGAGCTGACGGACGCGGTCCTGGCCCCGATCGGCCGCCCCGGGTAGCCGCCCGGCCTCGCGGAGCCCTCGAACCGGGGGCTACCGCGCCGCGGACGGCCCCTGGTACGGCCCGCCCGGGAACTCCGGCTCGGGGTCGCGGGGCCCGAACAGCGCGGTGAGCCCCAGGTGCAGCACGAGCGCGGCGAGCGGCCAGGCCAGCAGCGCCCCCTTCGCCCCCAGCTTCAGCGGAGCGGAGAACGTCACGCCCCGGCCGACCTCACGCGCCTGTGCGATCACGTCCTCGGCGGGTCCGAGCCACACCCCGACCCGCCAGGCGAGCAGCGCCCCGAGCAGTCCCCCGACGGCCAGCCCGGCCACCAGCGGCACCCCGCCGCGCCGCCGCAGCAGGAAGACGACCAGCGCGCTCACCGCGCCGAAGCCCAGGCCGAGCAGGGTGAACGTTCCGTCCACGCCCACGGCCTGCTCGCCCTCGGTGTCCTTGAGGTAGACGACCCACTTCCCGTTCGTCACGTCGCCGACCAGCGGCACGTGCGGCGCGAGCCACCACCACAGCACGCCGAGCAGCACCCCCGCGAGCGCCACGGCCAGGGCGAGCAGGCCCGCCTCGCGCACTTCCGTCCTCATCCCGGGCCCGTCCTGTCCGTACCAGCCGTTCCCGTCCCGGTCGGCGTACCCGGCGTGCGGGGACCCGGGCGCCGCGGACCCCGCGGCCGGATGCTGCCACGAGCCCTGTGCGGAACGTCCGTGCGGTGGCGGGGGCGGAGTCAATGGAGCGGTCACCCTGCCATCGTGCCAGGCGCGCCTGTGCGCCGCGTCACCGGACGACCCCTCCCCGCTCACCGGACGGCCGCCCTGCGGTACGCCCAGGTCGCCGCGGCCAGCGAGACGAGGCCCACGCCCCCGCACACCGCGAGGTCACCGAGCACGAAGGCCCAGTCGGGGTGCGGCCCGAACGTGCGCGCGAAGGCCTCCACGCCGTAGGTCGACGGCAGCAGGTCCCGCGCGAAGCGCACGGCCTCGGGCATCCGGTCCGCGGGCAGCACGCCCAGCAGCAGCGCCGCCGACATGCCCAGCTGCCCGAGCAGCGTGGCGAGCTCCGGCCGCGGCGCGAGCAGCCCGAGCGCCGCTCCCAGCCCGGCGAGCGCGGCGCCCGCGAGCGGGATCACGGCCAGCAGGATCCACAGATGGGCCAGCGGCAGCCCGAACAGCACGCACCCGAAGACCGCCGTCACGATCGTCCCCGGCACGGTGAAGGACGCGTACGCGCCCGCCGCGCCCAGCACCACCGCGGCGGGCGGCACCGGAAGGGTCGCGTAGTGGTCGAGTCCGCCGCTGGCCCGCAGCTGCCCGAAGTACTGGGCGAGCAGGTTCAGCGCGACGAAGGCGACCACCAGGACGGACGATCCCGCGACGACCGCCTGTGCCTCGGCCCCGTCGTCCACGACCCCGCGCATCAGGACCATGATCCCGATCGACTGGAAGGTCGCCACGAACAGCAGCGGGATGCGGGCGACCCGGGCCCGGGACAGCTGCGCCCGGTACACGGCCGCCAGCGACGGCCACAACCGCGCCCGGGGGCCGAGCTCGGCCGCGCCCGGGGCGGTCCCCTCCGCGGCCAGGGCACCGCCCGGCAGGACATCGGCGGGTACGACACTCACGTCGCGCTGCTCCCCCTTGGCTCGGTTCTCTGCGGCGGTCGCCCCGTTCGATACGGACGCGGCGGCCGGCGTACTCAGGGCACCGGTGTCCCTCACGCCTTCACCAGCCCTTGCCGCACGACGCCGCCCAGCGCGAGGTAGACGTCCTCCAGGCTCGGCGTGGCCAGCGTGAAGTCGTCAAGGGCGGCGAAGGCGGCCCCTCCGGTCACGGTGGCCACCACCGCCCGGGCCTCCTCGGGCCCGAGCCGGAGCGTCCAGCGGCGGCCCGACTCCACGGCCCGGTCCCGCAGCACGGCCACCTCCGGCACGTGCAGGGGCGCCGCGTCACGCCACATCAGCTCCACCCGCACCTCGCCCGCGACCCGCTCCTTCAGCCCGCCGGGCGTGTCGCAGGCGATCACCCGGCCCCGGTCGAGGACGGCCACCCGGTCCAGCACGGTCTCCGCCTCGATGACGTTGTGGGTGACGAGCAGCACGGTCGTCGCGCGCTCGGCCCGCCGCCGGTCGACGGCGGACCACACCGCCCGCCGGGCCACGGGGTCCATGCCGGTGGTCGGCTCGTCGAGCACGAGCAGCGGCCGCTCCCCCACGAGCGCCGCGGCGAAGCACGCCAGGCGCCGCTGGCCCCCGGAGAGCTTCTTCAGCGGCCGTCCGGCGAGCGGCGTGAGCCCGAGCTCCTCGAGGACCTCGTCCCGCTCGGCCCGCGCCCGCCGTACGTCCAGGCCGCGCAGCCGCCCGGTGGTCTCGGCGGCGAGCGACACGGTCAGTTCGTCGAGGGCGGTCGACTCCTGCCCCAGGTAGGCCAGGATGCGCGCGGCCCGCTCGGGGTGGCGCACGATGTCGTGCCCGAGGATCTCCACGCTGCCGCGGTCGGGCCGCATCAGCCCGGTGAGCTGCCGTACGAGGGTGGACTTGCCGGCGCCGTTCGGCCCGAGCAGGCCGAAGATCTCGCCGCGGCGGATGTCCAGCGTCACCTCGTCCGTGGCCCGGGTCTCGGGTGCCGCGGGGGTGCCGCGCC
Source organism: Streptomyces sp. NPDC058741 (assembly GCF_042746715.1). Taxonomy (NCBI): domain Bacteria; kingdom Bacillati; phylum Actinomycetota; class Actinomycetes; order Kitasatosporales; family Streptomycetaceae; genus Streptomyces; species Streptomyces sp. NPDC058741. The sequence goes on from NZ_JBHYQH010000008.1 coordinate 38,376, forward strand.
GGCCCCGTACCGCCGGATAGGTCTTGGTCAGCCCGCGCACCGCGCACACGACGTCACCGTCGTGCCGACATGCCTGTGCCGCGTGCTCACTCACAAGGAACGAGCCTACGGGGTCGACCGCCCCGGTCCGCTCCCGGGGCGGTGCACGACGGGAATCCGCCGGCGGCGTCCTCAGTCGCCGACGGGCGCGTGCTCCACGCCCGTACGGACGCCGATCTCCTTCCAGAAGCCGGCCCGGATGGCGTAACGGTCCCGCTCGTCGATCTGGTCGTCCTTGTGGGCGAGCAGGCCGAAGCGGGCGGCGTAGCGCAGCAGCTCGCCGTCGACGCGGTGCGGGATGCGCGGGTACATCCCGGAGAGTTTCTGCAGGTGGGTCTGGTCGCCGAGGCGTTCGACCCAGCGCCGTGCGAAGACCTGCCCCACCTCGAAGGGGTCGCCGCCGACCGTGGTGATGTCCTCCTCGCGGTCGGCCCAGCGCTGCTCGGCGGTGGTCAGCTGGGCGAGCGTCGGCATCGAGGCGGCCTCGGGGGGCTCGGCCGCGGGCCGGTCGACCCAGCCCTTGTCGGAGGACCAGCGCAGGGTGGCGGAGGCGGGGGGCTGGGCGGGCTGGGGGCCGGGGGCGCGCAGGGCGGCCAGGTCTTTGGGCGTGGGGACCCCTTTGGGCGCGGGCACCCGGTCCGCGGTGCCGTTCTGCCCGGGGGCGGGCACCGGGTGCGGGGGCTGCGGGGCGGGCCGTTCGGCGGGGGCGGAGTCGGGCAGCGGCGCGGAGAGGATCGCGGCGATCTCGGGCCGGGGCGCGGACTGCGGGGCGCACACACCGGTGAACTCCTTGGCGCGGACGGCCTTGGTGATCCACGCGCGGTCCAGGACGCGTCGCTCGTCGGCCTCGGCGACCAGGTCCTCGGACTGGTTGTAGTCGCCGTCGGCGGCCTGGACGGCCCACAGGTGGACGGCGACGCCGTGCTCCTTGGCGGCCATCATGCCGGGCAGCAGATCGCCGTCGCCGGTGACGAGGACGACGTCGGAGCAGGCGCGGTTGCGGGCCAGTTCCGTGAGCTCGGCGTGCATGGCGGCGTCCACGCCCTTCTGCGCCCAGCGGCCGTCGCTGCGGGTCAGGGCGCCGAGCCGGACGGTGACCCGGGGCATCACGCGCAGTCGGCGGTGCTCGGGCTGCGGGACGCGGTCGGGCGCGCCGTCGAACCAGTAGATGCGCAGCAGGGGCTGCTGCGTGTCGGACTCGGCTCGCTCGCGCAACCCCTGGATGAGGGCTGTGTGGTCGACGGTGATGCGGGACCGCGAAGGCTCCCCGGCGAGGAGACTCGCCGCGGCTCCCAGCAGATACCCGGCGTCCACCAGGACGATGCAGCGGTCCACGCGACTCACCCTCTTCCCGGGAGGTTTGTTTCGGGCTTGCTTCGAGTCTGCCCGACGGCGCGGAGGTTAACGGCCGGAACTCGATCTTCGGCGTGGCGTTTCGCCGCGCCCCGCTCCGACTCCCCCGTCACGCAGGGTAATTGCCCGACATGCGATCGTTGTCGGGCTGTGTGAATCTGGTCCCGGCCCTGGCCCCTAGATCCCCCACAGGAGGCATCACCATGGCCAAGAACAAGAACCGTGACCGTAAGCAGCAGCGTCCCACCGAGCGCGGCCAGCGGGCGGACCGCCACCCCGCGGCGGAGACGGAGCCCCAGGCCGAGGTCGAGATGACCCCCGGTGACGTGGCGACCCGCAAGCGGAAGCGCAGCTTCGGCCACAACTGACGTCTGTGCCGCGGGTCGTCGAGGCCCACGCACACGCGGTGAGGGGCGTACCCAGGTACCGGGTACGCCCCTCACGCGCGTCGAGAGACCTGTGCGGCCCCGTCTCACCCCGCCAGGCAGGACGGGCCGAGCAGCACCTTCAGGTCCCCGAAGAGCGCCGGGTCGGGCTTGACCCGGTGCCGGTCCAGGCGCAGCACGGTCGTCTTGGTCGGCCCCTGGAGCCTGATCCGGACCTCGCTGTCGCCCTTGTGGTGGCTGAGCACCTCGCCGAGGCGGCTGACCAGGGGCGGGGTGACCCGGGTGGCCGGGATGGTGAGGACCACGGGCGCGTTGGCGCCCGCGTTGGACAGGTCGGGGACCATCAGCTCCATCGCGACGAGCCGCGGCACGTCCTCGCGCTTGTCGAGGCGGCCCTTGACGAACACCACGGCGTCCTCGACGAGTTGGGTCGAGACGAGCTGGTACGTCGCGGGGAAGAACATGCACTCGATCGAGCCCGCGAGGTCCTCGACGGTGGCGATGGCCCAGGCGTTGCCCTGCTTGGTCATCTTGCGCTGCAGGCCCGAGATGATGCCGCCGATGGTGACGACCGCGCCGTCGGCGTGCTCGCCCCCGGTCAGCTGGGAGATTCCGGCGTCGGCCTTGTCGGACAGGATGTGCTCCAGGCCGAACAGCGGGTGGTCGGAGACGTACAGACCGAGCATCTCCCGCTCCTGGGCGAGCAGATAGGTCTTGTCCCACTCGTCGGTGGGGAACTCCACGTCGAGCCCGAAGCCCGGCTCGCTGGTCTCGGCCTCGCCCATGCCGCCGAAGAGGTCGAACTGCCCCTCGGCCTCCTTGCGCTTGACCGCGACCACGTTGTCGATCATCGGCTCGTACTGGGCGGTGAGGCCCTTGCGGGTGTGGCCCATGGAGTCGAAGGCGCCGGCCTTGATCAGCGACTCGGTGGTGCGCTTGTTGCAGACCACCGCCTCCACCTTGTCGAGGTAGTCCGGGAAGGACGTGTACTTCCCCTTGGCCTTGCGGCACCGGATGATCGACTCGACCACGTTGGTGCCGACGTTGCGCACGGCGGAGAGGCCGAAGAGGATCACGTCGTCGCCCTGGGCCGCGAAGTTGGACATCGACTCGTTGACGTTCGGCGGGAGCACCTTGATGCCCATGCGGCGGCACTCGTTGAGGTAGACGGCCGACTTGTCCTTGTCGTCCTTCACGGACGTCAGCAGCGCGGCCATGTACTCGGCGGGGTGGTTGGCCTTGAGGTAGGCCGTCCAGTACGAGACGAGGCCGTAGGCGGCGGAGTGCGCCTTGTTGAAGGCGTAGCCGGCGAAGGGGACCAGCACGTCCCACAGCCCCTGGATCGCCTCGTCGCTGTAGCCGTTCTTGCGGGCGCCGGCCTGGAAGATGGTGAAGTTCTTCGCCAGCTCCTCGGGCTTCTTCTTGCCCATCACACGGCGCAGGATGTCGGCCTCGCCGAGCGAGTAGCCGGCGATGATCTGGGCGGCCTTCTGCACCTGCTCCTGGTAGACGATCAGGCCGTAGGTGACGTCCAGGACCTCCTTGAGCGGCGCCTCCAGCTCGGGGTGGATGGGCGTGATCTCCTGCTGGCCGTTCTTGCGCAGCGCGTAGTTCGTGTGGGAGTTCATGCCCATCGGGCCCGGGCGGTACAGGGCCGAGACGGCGGAGATGTCCTCGAAGTTGTCCGGCTTCATCAGCCGGAGCAGGGAGCGCATGGGGCCGCCGTCGAACTGGAAGACGCCGAGCGTGTCGCCGCGCTGGAGCAGTTCGAAGGTCGTGGGGTCGTCGAGCGGGAGGCTGAGGAGATCGATGTCGATCCCCTTGTTGGACTTCACCATCTTGACGGCGTCGTCCATGATCGTGAGGTTGCGCAGGCCCAGGAAGTCCATCTTCAGCAGGCCGAGCGACTCACAGCTCGGGTAGTCCCACTGCGTGATGGTCACGCCGTCGGTGTGCCGGACCCAGACCGGGACGTGGTCGGTGATGGTCTCGCTGGACATGATCACGCCGGCGGCGTGCACGCCCATCTGCCGGACCAGGCCCTCGACGCCCTTGGCGGTGTCGATGACCTTCTTCACGTCCGGCTCGTTCTCGTACATCGCCCGGATCTCGCCCGCCTCCGAGTAGCGGGGGTGCTCGGGGTTGGTGATGCCGTCGAGGTTGATGCCCTTGCCGAGGACGTCGGCGGGCATGGCCTTGGTGAGGCGGTCGCCCATCGCGTACGGGTAGCCCAGCACGCGCGCGGAGTCCTTGATCGCGTTCTTGGCCTTGATGGTGCCGTACGTGCCGATCATGGCGACCTTGTCGGCGCCGTACTTCTCCGTCACGTAGCGGATCACCTCGACGCGCCGGCGCTCGTCGAAGTCGATGTCGACGTCGGGCATGGAGATGCGCTCGGGGTTGAGGAACCGCTCGAAGATCAGGCCGTGCGGGATGGGGTCGAGGTCGGTGATGCCGAGGGCGTAGGCGACGATCGAGCCGGCCGCGGAGCCTCGGCCGGGGCCGACCGCGATGCCCTGCTTCTTGGCCCACATGATGAAGTCGGCGACCACGAGGAAGTAGCCCGGGAAGCCCATCGAGATGATGGTGTCCATCTCGTACTCGACCTGCTTCATGCGGTCGTCCGGAATGCCGTCCGGAAAGCGGCGGTGCATGCCCCGCATGGTCTCCTCGCGGAACCAGCTGACCTCCGTGTACCCCTCCGGGATGTCGAACTTCGGCATGAGGTCGCGCTTCTGGAACATGTCCGTGGTGTCGACCATCTCGGCGATCAGCCGCGTGTTGGCGCAGCCCTCCTGCCAGGCGTCCGAGGAGTCGATGGCGTACATCTCGTCCGTGGACTTCAGGTAGTAGCCGGTGCCGTCGAACCTGAAGCGGTCGGGGTCCGAGAGGTTCTTGCCGGTCTGGATGCACAGCAGCGCGTCGTGGGCCCCCGCCTCGTGGGCGTACGTGTAGTGCGAGTCGTTCGTGACCAGCGGGGGGATGCCGAGCTTCCTGCCGATCTCCAGCAGGCCTTTGCGGACCCGGTGCTCGATCTCGATGCCGTGGTCCATCAGCTCCAGGAAGTAGCGGTCCTTGCCGAAGATGTCCTGGTAGTCGGCGGCGGCCTTGAGGGCCTCGTCCTCCTGGCCGAGGCGCAGCCGCGTCTGGACCTCGCCGGAGGGGCAGCCGGTGGAGGCGACGATGCCCTCGGACCACTGGGAGATGGTCTCCTTGTCCATCCGGGGCCACTTCTGCAGCCAGCCCTCCGCGTAGGCGTCGGAGGACAGCCGGAAGAGGTTGTGCAGGCCGGTCTTGTTCACCGCCCACATCGTCTTGTGGGTGTAACCACCGGAACCGGAGACGTCGTCCCGCTTCTGGTGCGGCTGGCCCCACTGGATCTTGCGCTTGTTGCGGCGCGACTCGGGCGCGACATACGCCTCGATCCCGATGATCGGGGTGACCCCGGCCTTCTGCGCGGATTGGAAGAAGTCGTACGCGCCGTGGAGGTTGCCGTGGTCGGACATGGCGATGTGCGTCATGCCCATCTCGTTGCAGGCGTTGAACATGTCCTTCAGCCGCGCGGCACCGTCCAGCAGCGAGTACTGGGTGTGGACGTGCAGGTGCGTGAACGGCGGCTTCGACATGCGGCGGCCTCCAGGGGCGTATCTGCGGCGCGAAGCGCCTCGTTCAGGGGTGGTCGTCGGGTGACGGGTGCGCGCAGGGCGAGCGGGGTCCGACAGGCTGAGGGCAGTCTGGGGGGACAGCGTCGAAGTCTATGCCTCGGCACCGACACTCCGGGGGCTGACCCACGTACCTTCGGGGGAGGGTCGCGGGCACTCGCGTGAACCCTCGCACGTTGGTCCGGTGGCGGACCCGCCGCCCCGAAAAGCACGTACCAGGAGGCACCCAGCGATGTCGTTCCCGCAGCTCGACGACGAGCACCGCGGCGAGGAGATCCTCGCCGTCTTCGACACCGCCTTCGGCGAACTGCTGGCCGCCGACCCGGCCGCGTTCCGCGTGAAGTTCCGGAAGATGGCGGCCTCGGCCTTCGCCTTCTACCGGGGCACCGCGTGCCTCTTCTACCACGACATGGAGCGCGGGGGCGTGCTCAGCGGCCCGTACCTGGACGAGCGCACCTCGCGCGTGTGGATCCACGGCGACCTGCACGCGGAGAACTTCGGCACGTACATGGACGCCAACGGCCGCCTGATCTTCAACGTCAACGACTTCGACGAGGCCTACGTCGGCCCCTTCACCTGGGACCTGCAGCGCTTCGCCGCGTCCATCGCGCTGATCGGGTACGCCAAGGCGCTCGGCGACGAGCAGATCAGCGAGCTGGTGCGGACCTACGCGCTCGCCTACCGCGAGCGGATCCACGCCCTGGCGACGGGGGCCAAGAGCGACGAGGTGCCGCCGTTCACCCTGGACACGGCGCAGGGCCCGCTGCTGGACGCGCTGCGGGACGCCCGCTCGCTGACCCGGTTCGGGCTGCTGGACTCGATGACGGAGATCCGCGACTTCGAGCGTCGCTTCGCGCCGGGCGGCGGCTCGGTCGAGCTGGACGCTGCCACCCGCTACAAGGTCCTCGCGGCCTTCGACGGCTATCTGGAGACCCTGCCGGAGGCGTCTCTGTCCCGCCCGGACTCCTACCGCGTCAAGGACGTCGTCGGCCGGCGCGGGATCGGCATCGGCTCGGCCGGCCTGCCGTCGTACAACATCCTGCTGGAGGGCCACACCGACGCGCTCGAGAACGACGTGGTGATCTACATCAAGCAGGCCCAGACCCCGGCCGTCTCCCGGCACGTCACCGACCAGGCGATCCGCGACTACTTCCAGCACGAGGGCCACCGCACGGTGATCTCGCAGCGGGCCCTGCAGCAGCACGCCGACCCGTGGCTGGGCTGGACCGAGCTGGACGGCTCGGGCCAGCTGGTGGCGGAGGTCTCGCCGTACGCGGTGGACCTCGACTGGGGCGACATCGACGACGCGGAGGAGATCGCCCAGGTGGTGGCCGACCTCGGCCGGGCGACGGCCACGATGCACTCGGCCGCCGACGACCAGTCCGGCGAGTCGCTGGTGCCGTTCTCCACGGAGCGGGCCATCGACGCGGCGATCGCCGCCGACGAGGAGGGCTTCGCACCGCTGCTGATCGACTTCGCACACGCCTACGGCGCACGGGCGCGTGCGGATCACCAGACCTTCGTGGACCTGTTCCGCAACGGCAGGATTCCGGGTCTGTGACGGAAGCGGCTCGCACAGGCATCCTTTAGGGCTCCCTTACGGGACCGCATGACAGACTCTTCTCTCGCTATGGACATGTCCGGGATCCCCCTCAGGGCCGTGCGCGCGGCGCTGTTCACGGCCGTGGTCGTGACGCTCAGCACCGCGTCGCACGTGCTGCTGTCCGGGGCCCCGCTCCCGGTGGGCACGGTGGCCGCGGTCGCCGCCGCCGTGTTCGCCCTCGCGTACGCAATGGCGGGCCGCGAGCGGTCCTTCGGGCGGATCGCGGCCCTGCTGATCCCGCTGGAGCTGGCCGCCGACACGGTGTTCACCACCGGGCAGCACACCTGCTACGGCCCTGCGGGCGGCCCGGTCACCGGGCCCCTGCGCGCGGTCGGCCTGGACGTGCTCTGCGGCGGCGGCGAGGTCGGCACGCCCCTGGCCCGGATGGCCGGGGCCACCGGCACCGAGCGGCTCGCGGCCGCGGTCGCACACGCCGACCCGGCCACGGCCTGGCTGCTGCTCGGCGCGCACCTCGGCGTCGGCCTGGCCGCCGCCGTCTGGCTCCGCCGCGGCGAGCGGGCCCTGGCCCAGCTGCTGCGCGCCGTGACGGCGACCACCTTCCGGCCGCTGCTGCTGGCCGTGGCGGCGGTGACGGTGGAGCGGTGCCCGGCCGCGCGCCGGCTGCCGGCGCGCGCCGCGGACCGTACGCCCACCGCGCGCGACCTGGTCCTCGCGTACTCCCTGGGACGGCGTGGCCCGCCGTGCTCACCCGCCCTCGTCTGAGGTCCACGCCGCCCCGCGCGGCACCTGCGAGCACGAGCAGTCCCCCGTACGCATCCCGCACACCACGTGTGCGCGTCCCCCACGGAGAACACCACCATGAGCAAGCGGAACAGCCAGGCGGCGAAGACGGCGGCCCGCGAGCGGCTGCGCGCCGAGCGCGAGCGCGAGGCCAAGCGCGCGAAGGCCAGGCGGCAGATCGTCGTCGCCTGCTCCGTCGTCGGCGTGCTGGCGATAGCCGGCGGCATCGGCTACGCGGTCGTCCAGGCCAACGAGCCCGACGGCTGGGAGGCCGCGGCCAAGAGCAAGCTCGTCAAGCCGGCCAACACGTCGGGCAAGGACGGCACCACCGTCGTCATCGGCAAGGACACCGCCGAGAAGACCCTCGTCATGTACGAGGACCCGCGCTGCCCGGCCTGCGCCCAGTTCGAGCAGACCGTCGGCTCGACGGTCGACAAGGGCGTCGAGGACGGCACGTACAAGATCCAGTTCGTCGGTGCGACGTTCATCGACAAGAACGTCCCCGGTGTGGGCTCGAAGAACGCCCTCAGCGCGCTGGGCGCGGCCTTGAACGTCAGCCCCGAGGCGTTCCTCGACTACAAGGCGGCGCTCTACTCGACGAAGTACCACCCCACGGAGACCGAGGACAAGTTCAAGGACGACGACTACCTGATCGAGGTGGCGGACTCGGTCGACGGCCTGAAGGGCAACAAGCAGTTCCAGAAAGCCGTGAAGGACGGCACCTACGACAAGTGGGCGCTGCTCATGAGCGAGAAGTTCGACAGCGACGGCAAGAAGTACGACTTCCAGGGCACGCCGACGCTGCTCATGGACGGCAAGAAGGTCACCGGCAGCGACGGCAAGAGCGCCCCGATGACCGTCGACGAGTTCAACACGGCCATCACCGCCGCGCTCAAGGGGTAGCCGTGCCGCCGCGGTGACCGCGGCCGACCGTCACAGAGCGGGCGGACTTTCCCCGTTCACCCGCTCCCGTTCATACCGATCAGTAACCTGATCGGTCGTGACCAGTCGACACAGATCATCGAACACGACCGAGGGCCTCGACTCCCGCACGCCCCGGCGCCGTACGGTCGTCAGGGCCGCGGCGGCGACCGCTGTCCTGGCCGGACCGCTGGCCGCGACCGTGCCCGCGCGCGCCGCCGCCCAGGCGCCCGCCTTCCTGCACGGCGTGGCCTCCGGCGATCCGCTCCCGGACGGCGTCCTGCTGTGGACCCGTGTGACGCCCGTCCCGGAGGCCGTGCCGGGCTCCGGGCTCGGCCCGGACATCGAGGTGAGCTGGGTCGTCGCCCGGGACAAGGCGTTCACGTCCGTCGTCGCCCAGGGGTCCACCACCGCCGGCGCCGCCTCCGACCACACCGTGAAGGCCGACATCCGCGGCCTGGAACCGGCCACCGACTACTGGTTCCGCTTCTCCGCCGGCGGCACCGCGTCCCCCGCCGCCCGCACCCGCACCGCCCCGGCGCCCGGCGCTGCCGTGCCCAGCCTCCGCTTCGGCGTGGTCTCCTGCGCCAACTGGGAGGCCGGGTACTTCTCCCCGTACCGCCATCTCGCCTCCCGGGGCGACCTGGACGCCTGGCTGCACCTGGGCGACTACGTCTACGAGTACGGCACCGGCGAGTACGGCACCCGCGGCACGGTCGTCCGCCCGCACACCCCGGCGCACGAGATCGTCACGCTCGCCGACTACCGCATGCGGCACGCCCGGTACAAGACCGACCCGGACCTGCAGGCCCTGCACGCCGCGACCCCGGTGGTGGCCGTCTGGGACGACCACGAGTTCGCCAACGACTCCTGGTCGGGCGGCGCCGAGAACCACACGGAGGGCACCGAGGGCGCCTGGTCCGCCCGTCAGGCCGCCGCCAAGCAGGCCTACTTCGAGTGGATGCCGGTCCGGCCGGCGCTCGCGGGCACCACCTACCGCCGGCTGCGCTTCGGCAAGCTGGCCGACCTCTCGTTGCTGGACCTGCGCTCCTTCCGCTCCCAGCAGGTCGAGGTGGGTGACGGGGAGGTCGACGACGCGGACCGCACGCTCACCGGCCGCGCCCAGCTCGACTGGCTCAAGGCGGGCCTGGCGGCGTCCGACACCACCTGGCGGCTGGTCGGCAACTCCGTGATGATCTCGCCGTTCGCCATAGGCTCGCTCTCCGCCGACCTGCTGAAGCCCCTCGCCAAGCTGCTCGGCCTGCCGCAGGAGGGTCTCGCCCTGAACACCGACCAGTGGGACGGCTACACGGACGACCGCCGCGAGATCCTGGCGCACCTGCGCACCAACGCGATCCGCAACACGGTCTTCCTCACGGGCGACATCCACATGGCGTGGGCGAACGACGTGCCGGTGGACGCGGGAACGTATCCGCTGTCGCCGTCCGCCGCCACGGAGTTCGTCGTCACCTCCGTCACCTCCGACAACCTCGACGACCTCGTCAAGGTCCCCGAGGGCACGGTCTCCACGGTCGCCGCGCCGGTCATCCGCGCCGCCAACCGGCACGTGCACTGGGTCGACACCGACCGCCACGGCTTCGGCGTGCTGGACATCACGGCCGAGCGCGCGCAGATGGACTACTACGTCGTCTCCGACCGCGCCCGCCGCGACGCGACCGCCACATGGGCCCGCTCGTACCGCACCCGCAGCGGCACGCAGAAGGTGGAACGGTCCTACCACCCGGTGTAGACCGCGGCCGACCGGGTCGTGCCGACCGGCCGGCTAGAGGCTGTCGAGGAAGCCGAGCGCCACCCGCCAGGTGGCCTCGGCGGCCTCCTCGTCGTAGTCGGGCAGCTCCGGGTCGGTGTAGAGGTGGCCCGCTCCGGCGTACCGGTACACCTCGACGTCGGCGCCGGTGCGGCGCATCTGGAGGTACCAGGCGCTGAGCCAGTCGTCCGTCTCGAAGGGGTCCGGCTCCGCCACGTGCAGCTGGACGGGCAGGTCCTCGGCCGTGACACCCGGCGCGATGTCGGAGGTGCCGTGCAGGAGCAGCAGGCCGCGTGCCTTGTCGTCGCCGAGGGCGAGGGTCTGGGCGACGGAGGCGCCGAGCGAGAACCCGGCGTACACGAGCCCGCGGTCCGAGTAGGGGGCGGCGGCCAGCACCGCCCGCTTCAGCAGCTCCTCCTTGCCGGTCTTCTCCTTGTGCTCCATGCCCTCCTCGACGGTTTCGAACGTACGTCCCTCGTAGAGGTCGGGCGTCCACACCTCGTGACCGGCCGAGCGCAGCCGGTCGGCGGCCCGGTGCACGGCGGGCCTCAGCCCGAAGGCCGAGTGAAAGAGCATGATGTTCATGAGGCCATGGTGCCAGCCGGGTGTGACCTCCCGACTTCGCGGCACTACCCAGGACGCAACGGAAGTCACATGTTCATGCCCGCCGCGAGCCGGTTAGGTTCGGGGGCATGGAGAACCTGCTACGACCGCTGATCGTGGTCGGTGGCTCGGTCGTGCTCACGCTGGTGATCGGCTGGGCCACCGACTTCCTGCTGCGCAAGGCCGACGAACGGCACCACGAGACCCCGCTGTGGGGTCGGCTCCGACGTGCCCGTATCCCCTACCAGCTCGTCCTCTTGGCGGCGCTGCTCAGAGGCTCCTACGACGAGGCACAGCTGCTGGAGGAACGCCGTGAGGGCATCGGCCAGGCGCTGACGCTGCTGCTGATCGGATCGGCCGCCTGGCTGGTCATCCGGATCGCGGCCGCGATCGTCGAGAGCTCGTACAGCCGCTACGCCAACGCCCACGCCCAGCGCGACCCGGCGCGGGTGCGCCGGGTGCGCACCCAGGTGACGCTCATCATGCGGGTCGTCTCCGCGATCGTCTGCGTGGTCGCCGTGGCCTCGATGCTGCTGACGTTCCCCGCGTTCAAGGCGGCGGGCGCCTCGCTGCTGGCCTCGGCCGGCATCCTCGGCATCGTCGCCGGTGTCGCCGCGCAGTCCACTCTGGGCAACATGTTCGCCGGGCTGCAGATCGCCTTCGGCGACATGGTGCGCATCGGGGACACGGTGGTCGTGGACGGCGAGTGGGGCACGGTGGAGGAGATCACACTGACCTTCCTGACCGTGCGCACCTGGGACGAGCGGCGGATCACCATGCCCGTGTCCTACTTCACGTCCAAGGCGTTCGAGAACTGGTCGCGCGGCACCCCGCAGATGACGGGCACCGTCTTCTGGCACGTGGACCACTCGGCGCCCGTGGAGGCGATGCGCGAGAAGCTCCGCGACATCCTGCGCGAGTGCCCGGCCTGGGACGGCCGCGCCTACAACCTGACGGTGACGGACACCACCCCGAGCACCATGGAGGTGCGGGCCCTGGTGACGGCGAAGGACGCGGACGACATCTGGACCGTGCGGGTCGAGGTCCGCGAGCGGATGATCCGCTGGCTGGCCGACGAGCACCCGTACGCCCTGCCGCGGGTCAACACGGCGGACGCGGTCCTGCCGCCGTCCCCGGGCGGCCGCCGCCCGTCCCTCGACGGCGACCGTCCGTCCTGGACCGGGGAGCGCCCGCACGCGGACAGCGTCGCGGCCCAGCACCGCCGCTACCACGGCCACAGTTCCGCCCGGCCGGACCGCTGAAGAAAGGACGGCTGCCCGCGACGCGGGCAGCCGTCCCGTGCGAGCCTCCCGTACGAGGAACGGCTCACCGCAGACTGCGCACGTCGAGGTGGCGCAGCACCCGGTCCACCGCCTCCGGATCCGCCCCGGGCTCGCTGCGCGCCGCCAGCACCTCGCGCCGTGCGGCGCTCAGCATCTCCTGCTGGATACGCCGCACCCGCTTCGCCCGTCGCGCGATCTGCCCGTAGGCGTCCCGCCGCTCGTCCTCGGCCAGTTCGGGGCTGATGCGCACCCCGATGTCCACCGCGCGCCGCAGCATCTTCTCGGACAGTTCCTCGGACAGGTCCTCGCTCTGCTCGATCTCCCGCAGACGTCGCTTGGCCGCCTTCGACGCCCGGACGGCAAGGCCCTTCGCCAGCTCCTTCTCGCGGTCCGTGTCGGCCTTCACGCCGAGCCACCGCACCAGCCACGGCAGGGTCAGGCCCTGCACCACCAGTGTGGCCATGATCACCCCGAAGGCGATGAAGATGATCACGTCCCGGCCGGGGAACGGATCCCCCGCGTCCGTCTCAAGCGGAATGGCCAGCACCAGCGCGACCGAGGCCACGCCGCGCATGCCCGACCACCACATCACCACGGTCTCGCGCCAGCTCACCGGGATGGCACCTGCCAGGACGGACTAAAGGGAACGCCTCATCCCCTGGTGCGGAATGCCCGCCTCCAGGTACTCCGGCCCGTAGGCCGCGTAGCCGAGGCGCTCGTAGAAGCCCAGCGCGTGCGTCTGCGCGTGCAGGTCCACGGCCGTGAGGCCTCGCGCGCGTGCCGCGTCCTCGAGGGCCCGCACCAGGGCGGCCCCCACACCGAGCCCGCGTGCGTCCGCGGTCACGGCGAGCCGGCCCAGGGAGCCCACGGACGGATCGGCGCCGGTCTGTGCCACGGCCGCCTCCCCCGCCAGCAGCCGCCCGGTCCCGAGGGGCACGCCGTCCTCCCGGACCGCCAGCACATGGACGGCCGCGGCGTCGTACGCGTCGTACTCCAGGTCCTCCGGCACGCCCTGCTCGCCGACGAAGACCTCCTTGCGCACCGCGAAGCACGCCTCGCGGTCGGCCGGCTCCTCGGCGAGCCGCACCGCATAGCCCGGGCCGCTCACGCGTACGTCTCCTCCCGGACCTGGTCCAGCGCCTTCTGCAGGTCCTCCGGGTAGTCGCAGGAGAACTCAACCCACCGCCCGTCCCCGGGGTGCTCGAAGCCGAGCCGCACCGCGTGCAGCCACTGGCGGGTCAGGTGCAGGCGCTTGGCGAGCGTCGGGTCGGCCCCGTACGTCAGGTCGCCGACGCAGGGGTGCCGGTGCGCGGCCATGTGGACGCGGATCTGGTGGGTGCGGCCGGTCTCCAGCTTCACGTCGAGCAGCGACGCCGCGCGGAAGGCCTCGATGAGGTCGTAGTGCGTGACGGAGGGCTTGCCCTCGGCCGTGACGGCCCACTTGTAGTCGTGGTGCGGGTGCCGGCCGATGGGCGCGTCGATGGTGCCGCTGGTCGGGTCGGGGTGGCCCTGGACGAGTGTGTGGTAGCGCTTGTCGACCGTGCGCTCCTTGAACTGGCGCTTGAGCGACGTGTACGCGTACTCCGACTTGGCGACCACCATCAGCCCGGACGTGCCCACGTCGAGGCGGTGGACGATGCCCTGGCGCTCGGCGGCGCCGGAGGTGGAGATCCGGTACCCGGCGGCGGCGAGGCCTCCGATGACGGTCGGGCCGCTCCAGCCCGGCGAGGGGTGCGCGGCCACACCGACCGGCTTGACGATCACGACCACGTCGTCGTCGTCGTGCACGATCTCCATGCCCTCGACCGGCTCGGCCACCACCTGCACCGGCGCGGGCGCCTGCGGCATCTCGACCTCCAGCCAGGCGCCGCCGTGCACGCGCTCCGACTTGCCGACCACCGATCCGTCGACCGTGACCTTCCCGGCGGCGGCCAGCTCGGCCGCCTTGGTGCGGGAGAAGCCGAACATGCGGGAGATGGCGGCGTCGACGCGCTCGCCCTCCAGTCCGTCGGGCACGGGCAGGGTACGGATCTCGGGAATCGTGCTCACCCGTCGAGTATGCCGGACGGGCGGACCGCCCCGTACAGGCCTGTGGACAACCCCCCGCCGGGCTGCCGGCGGGGGACCCGGCGGCTCAGTCCTTGTGGACGGTCCCGTCCGGGTCGAGCCCCTTGAAGGACAGCAGCACGATCAGGATGCCGCCGCACACGATGGCCGAGTCGGCCAGGTTGAAGACCGCGAAGTGCTTGGGCGCGATGAAGTCGACGACCGCGCCCTCGAAGACACCGGGCGCCCGGAAGATCCGGTCGGTGAGGTTGCCCAGAGCACCGCCGAGCAGCAGGCCGAGCGCGATCGCCCAGGGCAGGCTGTAGAGCTTGCGGGCCAGCCGGGCGATCACCACGATCACCGCCGCCGCGATCACGGTGAAGATCACGGTGAACGCCTCGCCGAAGCCGAAGGCCGCCCCGGCGTTCCGGATCGCCTCGAACTTCAGCCAGTCCCCGACGATCTCGATCGGCGGGTGGTGCTCCAGCTCGGCGACGACGATCAGCTTGCTGATCAGGTCGAGGGCGTAGGCGAAGGCGGCCACCGTGAACAGCACCGCGATCCTGCGCCTGCCCCGGGGCCGCGCGGCGGCGTCCTCCGGCTCGCCGGTGCCGGACACCCCGGCGGCCGCCGCGTCCTCACCGGGCCCGTCCTGCCCGCTCCGGGCCGCGTCCGGTGTGTCCGGCGTACCGATGATGCGCTCCGCCTCTGCCACGTGAGTCCCTCAACCTAGGTGCCTGACTGAGGACGAGGGTACGACACGCCCCGCGCGACGCACGTGCTCAGGAGGCATTCGGCCGCCGGTCAGTACCGGCGTTCCTGCTTCTGCTTGCACTCGACGCAGAGCGTGGCCCTCGGGAAGGCCTGCATCCGGGCCTTCCCGATGGCGTTGCCGCAGTTCTCGCACAGCCCGTAGGTGCCGGAGTCCAGGCGCTCCAGGGCGTGTTCGGTCTGGATGAGCATCTCGCGCGCGTTGGCGGCCAGGGCCAGCTCGTGCTCGCGGGTGATGTTCTTGCTGCCCGTGTCCGCCTCGTCGTGGCCGGCGCCTTCCCCGGAGTCCCGCATCAGACCGGCGAGCGACCGCTCCGACGAGGAGATCTCGTCCCGGAGCCGCGCCTCCTCGGACATCAGCTCGGAACGGGCCTCGTCGACCTCCTCGGCCGTCCAGGGGTCCTCGCCCGGGCGCACCGCGAGCTCACCGGGCTCCGCCGCACCCCGCGCCTTCGGCACGGCGGTCGTGGCCGCCGTCGCCGCGCCAGGAGTCTTCTTCGCACCCACCGTCGTCGCTCCCGTCTGCGTCGCGGCCTCGGCCGCACCCGCCTTCTTGGCCGTGCTGCTCGCGGCCGTGTCCTGTGTGACCGCGCCGGTCCGGGCGGTGCCCTTCCCGACGGTCCCCTTCGTGGTGGTGCCCCTGCCTCCGGCGCCCCGCCCGGCGGCGCCCTCGGCACCCTTCCTCCCGACGACGGCCTCCCCCGCCTTCGCGTCTCCTGCCTTCCCCTTCCCGGCCGCCGCCCTCTTGGCCGGGGCTGTCTTGGCCGCCGTCTTCTTGGCGGCGGCCTTCTTGGCAAAGGCCTTCTTGGCCTCAGCCTTCTTCGCCGACGTCTTCCTCGTAGCCGGTTCGCCGACGGCAGCGGCGGTCCTGGTGGCCGTGCTCTTCGTGGCGGCCGTGCTCTTCGAAGGCGTCTTCTTGGCCGCCGTCTTCGAGGGCGTCTGCTTCGCCGCCGTCTTCTTCACCGGCGTCCTCCTGGCCCCGGCCTCCTCCGCCCCGGTCGCCTCGACCCCGCTGCGCCCGGCTCCGGTCTCCCCGGCGGCGGTCTTCCCCGCCACCTTCCCGACCGCGGCCTTCGTCCTGCGGACAGCCGCCCTAGCCCCCTCGGTGGCCTTCTCCGCCGCGCCCTTCGCCGCCCGCCCCGCCGCGGCACCCTGCGTGGACTTCTTCCCGCTCACGTCCTTGGCCGCACCGCCGGAGGCCTCCGCTGACCTGCCGGACGCCGGCTGCTGTACGGCGGACTTCTTCGCCACCATGGCCGCGGCCCCTTCACATATTGTGATCTTGCTCGTGAATCGTGCTGGGACGATAAATCGACTCGAGTCCCGCGGCAACGGGGCACACCGCCCGATTCGCCCGCCTCGCGGACGCCGCACGGCGAACCTGCATCCGTTGTGCCCAGCTCCCCGCCCGGTAATCCGCCGGACAGGGCACCCCGGGATCCGAACACCCATACCCGCTCCATTCGGGTCATAAAACTCAAACCGCCCGACCTGCGACGCACGGCTCCCACCGGCCCGGAAAAGCGGTCGGCCGCGGTCCGCGCGGCGCCGTACACTGGGCGGAGCGAAAAGCGTGGATGGGGACGAGTAGCGGCGTACGCAGCCCAGAGCGACCCGGGGACGGTGGGAGCCCGGGGGTGAGCGCGGCGTGAAGATCACCCCGGAGCCGCCGGAAGAAACCCCTGCGGGGGCGGTAGAACCGGCATCGCGACCCCAATGAGGGGGCTCACCGGCGCACACCCCGCACCGGAGGGCCAAGGAGGGTGGTACCGCGGGAGCGCGCCGACGGCGGCGCAGGCACAGACAGAGCTCTCGTCCCTCCGGACGGAAGGCAGCAAGTCCGCCGGAGGAAGCCCGCTGATGACATCGCCGACGTATCGCCAGGTACCCGCCCAGGTCGACCTGTCCGCCCTCGAGCACGCGGTGCTCGACTTCTGGCGCGAGCAGAAGATCTTCGCCAAGAGCCTGGAGCAGTCCGAGGGCCGCCCCGAGTGGGTGTTCTACGAGGGCCCGCCCACCGCCAACGGCATGCCCGGCGCCCACCACATCGAGGCCCGCGTCTTCAAGGACGTCTTCCCCCGCTTCCGCACCATGCGCGGCTACCACGTGGCCCGCAAGGCCGGCTGGGACTGCCACGGCCTCCCGGTGGAGCTCGCCGTCGAGAAGGAGCTCGGCTTCTCCGGCAAGCAGGACATCGAGGCCTACGGCATCGCGGAGTTCAACGCGAAGTGCCGCGAGTCGGTGACCCGGCACACCGACGCCTTCGAAGAGCTCACGACCCGCATGGGCTACTGGACCGACCTCAACGACCCGTACCGCACGATGGACCCCGAGTACATCGAATCGGTCTGGTGGTCGCTGAAGGAGATCTTCACCAAGGGCCTGCTGGTCCAGGACCACCGCGTCGCCCCCTGGTGCCCCCGCTGCGGCACGGGCCTGTCGGACCACGAGCTGGCCCAGGGCTACGAGACGGTCGTCGACCCGTCCGTCTACGTCCGCTTCCCGCTCACCTCCGGCCCGCTCGCCGGCGAGGCCGCGCTCCTGGTGTGGACGACGACCCCGTGGACCCTGGTGTCCAACACCGCCGTCGCCGCCCACCCCGAGGTCGCCTACGTCGTCGCCACGAACGGCGAGGAGAAGCTGGTCGTCGCCGAGCCGCTGCTCGCCAAGGCCCTCGGCGAGGGCTGGGAGACCACCGGGCAGACCTTCACGGGCGCCGAGATGGAGCGCTGGACCTACCAGCGCCCCTTCGAGCTGGTGGAGTTCCGCGAGCCGGCGCACTACGTCGTCAACGCCGAGTACGTCACCACCGAGGACGGCACGGGCCTCGTCCACCAGTCCCCCGCCTTCGGTGAGGACGACCTCAGGGTCTGCCGCGCCTACGGCCTGCCGGTCGTGAACCCGGTCCGCCCCGACGGCACCTTCGAGGAGGACGTCCCGCTCGTCGGCGGCGTCTTCTTCAAGAAGGCCGACGAGAAGCTCACCGCCGACCTCGACGGCCGCGGCCTGCTCTTCAGGCACATCCCGTACGAGCACAGCTACCCGCACTGCTGGCGCTGCCACACCGCGCTGCTCTACTACGCCCAGCCGTCCTGGTACATCCGCACCACGGCCGTCAAGGACCGCCTCCTGACGGAGAACCAGAACACCAACTGGTTCCCGGACACGGTCAAGAACGGCCGGTACGGCGACTGGCTGAACAACAACATCGACTGGGCGCTGTCCCGCAACCGCTACTGGGGCACCCCGCTGCCCATCTGGCGCTGCGAGGACGAGCACCTCACCTGCGTCGGCTCCCTCGGCGAGCTGACCGAGCTGACCGGCACCGACCAGTCGGGCCTCGACCCGCACCGCCCGTTCATCGACGAGGTCACCTTCGCCTGTCCGCAGGGCGGCTGCGGCAAGACCGCCACGCGCGTGCCCGAGGTGATCGACGCCTGGTACGACTCGGGCTCGATGCCGTTCGCGCAGTGGGGCTACCCGTACAAGAACAAGGAGCTGTTCGAGGCCCGCTACCCGGCGCAGTTCATCTGCGAGGCCATCGACCAGACCCGCGGCTGGTTCTACACGCTGATGGCGGTCGGCACGCTCGTCTTCGACAAGTCCTCGTACGAGAACGTGGTCTGCCTCGGTCACATCCTCGCCGAGGACGGCCGCAAGATGTCCAAGCACCTGGGCAACATCCTGCAGCCGATCCCGCTCATGGACCAGCACGGAGCGGACGCGGTCCGCTGGTTCATGGCGGCCGGCGGCTCCCCCTGGGCGGCCCGCCGCGTCGGCCACAACACCATCCAGGAGGTCGTCCGCAAGACCCTCCTGACGTACTGGAACACGGTCGCCTTCCAGGCCCTGTACGCCCGTACGGCCGCCTGGGCCCCGTCCGAGGCCGACCCGGCCCCCGCCGACCGCCCGCTGCTGGACCGCTGGCTGCTGTCCGAACTGCACGCCCTCACCGACCAGGTGACCCGGGCGCTGGACGCCTACGACACCCAGCGCGCCGGCAAGCTGCTGTCCGCGTTCGTCGACGACCTGTCGAACTGGTACGTACGCCGCTCCCGCCGCCGCTTCTGGCAGGGCGACAAGGCGGCGCTGCGCACCCTGCACGAGGTCGTCCGGACGGTGACGCAGCTCATGGCGCCGCTGACCCCGTTCATCACCGAGCGGGTCTGGCAGGACCTGGTCGTCCCCGTCACCCCCGGTGCCCCCGAGTCGGTCCACCTGTCGTCCTGGCCCGAGGCCGACCTCGGCGCGATCGACCCGGAGCTCTCGAAGCAGATGGTGCTGGTGCGCCGCCTGGTGGAGCTGGGCCGGGCCACGCGCGCGGAGTCGGGCGTCAAGACCCGCCAGCCGCTGTCCCGCGCCCTGATCGCCGCCTCGGGCTTCGACGCCCTGGACGCCGAGCTGCGCACGCAGATCACGGAGGAGCTGAACGTCTCCTCGCTCGCCTCGCTGAGCGAGGTCGGCGGCAGCCTGGTGGACACCACGGCCAAGGCCAACTTCCGCGCGCTGGGCAAGCGGTTCGGCAAGCGCGTCCAGGACGTGGCCAAGGCGATCGGCGCCGCCGACGCCGCCGCCCTGTCGCTGGCGCTGCGCGCGGGCACGGCGTCCGTCGAGGTCGACGGCGAGACCGTCACGCTCGCTCCCGACGAGGTCATCGTCACGGAGACCCCGCGCGAGGGCTGGTCGGTGGCCTCCGACTCGGGCGCGACGGTCGCCCTGGATCTGGAGATCACGGAGGAGCTGCGCCGTGCGGGCCTCGCCCGTGACGCGATCCGCCTGATCCAGGAGGCCCGCAAGAACAGCGGCCTGGACGTGGCCGACCGCATCGCCCTGCGCTGGACGGCCGGCGACCCGGCCGTCGTGGAGGCGCTGACCGAGCACACGGCCCTGATCGCCGACGAGGTCCTCTCCACGGACTTCGCCCAGGGCGACGCGGACGGCGCGTACGGCGAGCCGTTCACCGACGAGGGTCTGTCGCTGGCGTTCCGCCTGCGCAAGGCGTAGCGCTCCGCCAGAAGGCCCGGACCCGCCAAGATCTTCGGCGGGTCCGGGCCTTCGGCGTTGCGTGCGCAGAACGCGGGTGCGTGACAGGGAACACGCGTGCCAAAAGGGCGAGGCCCCGGGGGGTCACCCGGGGCCTCGCCCTGAACGCTGCCGACGTCTATGCCGTACTACGGGCCATCAGGCCGTCAGTTGTCGTCCTCGTCGATCAGGAAGCCTCGCATGGGCGAGGGTGCCTGACCCATCGGCGACGGGCCCTGCGGACGCACCGGCGCCATCGGCTGGGTCATCGCCGGGGACATCTGCTGCTGACCGCCGTAAGACGGACCGGACGGCGAGGAGCCCCCGCCCATCGGCTGGTTGCCGCCGCCGTAGGACGGGGCGCTCGCGCCGGCCGGGGCCATGGAAGGCGCCGGGGACGGCGGGAGGGACGCGGCCGCCGGAGAGCGCGGCGGGGCCAGCGAGTCGTCGGCCTGGGTGTCCAGCTGGCGCAGCTGCGACTCAAGGTAGGACTTCAGGCGCGTGCGGTACTCGCGCTCGAAGCCGCGCAGGTCCTCGACCTTGCGCTCCAGCGTGGCGCGGGCGGACTCCAGGGAGCCCATCGCGACGCGGTGCTTCTCCTGCGCGTCCCGCTCCAGGGCGTCGGCCTTGGCACGGGCGTCACGCTCCAGACCCTCGGCACGCGAACGCGCCTCGCCGACGATCTTGTTGGCTTCGGAGCGGGCCTCGGCGATCGCCTGGTCGGCGGTCTGCTGGGCCAGCGAGAGGACACGGGCGGCGCTGTCGCCGCCGGGGCCCTGACCGGGGCCGCCCATCGGACCGCCCATCGGACCGCCCATGGGGCCGCCCATGGGGCCGCCCATGGGGCCGCCCATGTGCTGCTGCATCGG
The DNA here is from genome assembly GCF_042746715.1 of Streptomyces sp. NPDC058741. Taxonomy (NCBI): domain Bacteria; kingdom Bacillati; phylum Actinomycetota; class Actinomycetes; order Kitasatosporales; family Streptomycetaceae; genus Streptomyces; species Streptomyces sp. NPDC058741. Next base: position 59,443 of record NZ_JBHYQH010000008.1, read on the forward strand.
GGGCTGACCCATCGGCCCCGGACCCTGACCCATCGGCCCCGGACCCTGACCCATCGGGCCGGGGCCGCCGGGACCCTGGGGACCACCCTGACCGCCGGGGCCGGCGGGCAGCTGCGGGGCACCGCTCGGCAGCTGGGGCGGACCACCCATGGGGCCACCCATCTGCTGCTGCGGCGGGCCCGATATGCCGGCGGGTACGGGACCACCCGGACCGCGCATGCCCTGCTGCTGTTGCTGCTGCTGCTGTTGCTGGTCCTGCTCCGGCGGCTTGCGCATGTTCTGCTGGTTCTGGGCAGCAGCGCGCGTGGCCGCGGCCAGTTTGGCGCGCAGGTCCTCGTTCTCGCGGAGCAGGCGGGTCAGTTCGGCTTCGACCTCGTCGAGGAAGGCATCGACCTCGTCCTCGTCATAGCCTTCTCGGAGGCGGACGGTCGTGAACTGCTTGTTCCGCACGTCCTCGGGGGTCAACGGCATCTCTTCACCTCAACGTAGTCGTCGGCATTCGGCAAGACCGTAGTTCACATCGCTCACAGCCGGCTCACGATCGAGATCAGGATGTAGACGATGATCATCAGTACGAAGAAGGACAGGTCGAGCGCCACGCCCCCGAGACGCAGCGGCGGAATGAACCGCCGCAGAAGCTTGAGCGGTGGATCAGTGACAGTGTAGGTGGCCTCCAGAACGACCACCATCGCCTTGCCGGGTTGCCATGAGCGGGCGAACTGGAAGACATAGTCCATGACCAACCGGAAGATGAGCACGATGAGGAAGCACATCAGCGCGATGTAGACGACATCCAGGACCACGCTCATGGTGTGTTGCTTCCCTCTCCCCTGTGCCCTGCTGGGTACTGCTGTTTCCGGTGGTGCGTCTCAGCTCTGGTTGAAGAACCCGCCCTCTGCGATGCGGGCCTTGTCCTCCGCCGTGACATCGACGTTAGCAGGCGACAACAGGAACACCTTCTGCGTCACCCGCTCGATGCTGCCGTGAAGACCAAACACCAGACCGGCCGCAAAGTCGACAAGTCGCTTCGCATCTGTGTCGTCCATCTCAGTCAGATTCATGATCACCGGGGTGCCCTCACGGAAGTGTTCCCCGATGGTACGGGCCTCGTTGTAGGTCCGCGGGTGAAGTGTGGTGATCCGGTAAGGCTCTCGTTCCGACACGACCTTGGGCATGATCACCGGTGCGTTCTTCTCCAGGCTCGCGCGTTCTTGTGTGATGGACGCCACGGGCGCGATGCGCGCCGGGCGGCTGGATTCCGCGGGGAGCGAAGCGGAGCGGGCTGCCGGTTCGCGAGGCGCGGGCGGCTGTACGACTCGCACCTCTTCGCCCCTTTGGGGCTGATGTGAGATGTGGGGCTGATGGGTCGGCTCGTGCCGACGGTGGTCTCGCTCGGGCTCCGGGTCCAGTTCGGGTTCGAAGTCGTCGTCGGGGTCGAATCCGCGGCCGTCGTACCCATCGTCCTCCACGAGGCCGAGGTAGACCGCCATCTTGCGCATCGCGCCGGCCATGCTCTGAGTCCTCCGCTCTGTGGTGGATCGGCTGACGACTGCCAAGTGCCCGCGATCCACGTGGTCCTTGAATCCGCCTTTCGGCGGCAATGACCATATTTTCTGCTGTGGTCCGACTTCTTGGCGACGTTACCCGAGCCTGGGTCGGACTCCGAGTACCGCACTGCCGACGCGCACATGTGTCGCTCCGGCCGCCACGGCCTGTTCGAGGTCCGCACTCATCCCTGCCGAGACCATGGTGGCAGCCGGATGACTCCGGCGCAGGTCCGTCGACAAATCCATCAACCGCTCGAACGCGGCCTGTTCGCGCCCCGCGTACTCCCCGGTCAGAGGTGCGACGGTCATCAGTCCGGCGAGCCGCAGCCCGGGCGCGCCTGCGACGAGGTCCGCCAACTCCGCGACGCCGCCGGGCGCGACGCCGCCGCGCTCGCCCCGGGCGCTCTCACCGGCGTCGAGAGCGACCTGGATCAGGCACCCCGGCTCGCGCCCGGCCCGCCCGGCCTCCTTCGACAGGGCGGTGACGAGCTTGGCACGGTCGACGGACTGCACGAAATCCGCGTAACCGACCACGGAACGCACCTTGTTGGTCTGGAGTTGACCCACGAAGTGCCACGTCAGAGGCAGATCCGAACAGGCCTCGGCCTTCGGCGCCGCGTCCTGGTCGCGGTTCTCGGCGACATGGCGCACACCGAGTCCGGCGAGGATCCGCACATCGCTCGCGGGGTAGGTCTTGGTGACCACGATCAGGGTCACGTCGTCGCGCGCCCGCCCCGCGGCCGCGCACGCGTCGGCGATGCGACGCTCCACCTTCGCCAGATTCACGGCGATTTCGTCCCTGCGGTCCGTCATGCCCTATCAGTCCAGCCACACATAACCCGCGAGCCGACCGGTGGTGCGGTCGCGGCGGTACGAGAAGTGATCGTGCGATTCCAGCGTGCACACCGGCGACTGCTCCCGGTCGCGCACCCCGAGCCGTCGCAGTTGGGCGTGCACTCCAGCGCTCACGTCGACCGCCGGTGTGCCCCAGCTCGTCTCGGCGTACGCCGCAGGTTCGACGGCGGCGACCTCGGCGCGCATCGCCTCCGGCACTTCGTAGCACCGGCCGCAGACGGCGGGTCCCGTGCGGGCGACGACGCGGGAGGGTTCGGCGCCGAGGTCCGCCATGGCGCGCAGCGCGGCCGGGACGACCCCGGCGATCACGCCGGGCCGGCCCGCGTGGGCCGCGGCGGCGACACCGGCGACCGGGTCGGCGAGCAGCACCGGTACGCAGTCGGCGGTGAGCACCGCCAGGGCGAGCCCCCGCCGCGCGGTGACGATCGCGTCGACCGACGGGATCGCCGGCGACGGCCCCCAGGGCCCGTCCACCACCGCGACGTCCGCCCCGTGCACCTGGTTCATCCAGACCACCCGGTCCGGTGCGACGCCCAGCGACTCGGCGGCCAGGCCCCGGTTGGCGCGTACGGCGTCGGGGTCGTCGCCGACCGCCCCGCCGAGGTTGAGCTGCTCATACGGAGCGGCGCTCACCCCACCCCACCGGTCGGTGAAGGCGAAGTGCGCGCCGCTCACGCTCTCGCGCTGTCCTATCACGTCAGAAGGATCACTTGAGGAAGTCCGGTACGTCCAGTTCCTCGGCCGCGCTGTCCGAGTAGGTCCGCGGCGCCGGCGGGACCGGCGGGGCGACCTGGATGTCGCGGACCGGCTCCGGAGCGGGCTCCGGGTCCTCCTTCGGGGTCACACTGCCGAGCGAGCCGAAGGACGGGCGGCTATCGGTCTGCCGCACCGGGGCCGGCTCCTCGCGCTTGGCCGAGGCCGAGCCGATGACGTTCTCGCGCCGGGCCGGTGGCTGGCCCCCGTCGAAGCCGGCGGCGATCACGGTGACCCGGACCTCGTCGCCGAGGGCGTCGTCGATCACCGCGCCGAAGATGATGTTGGCCTCGGGGTGGGCGGCCTCGCTCACCAGCTGGGCGGCCTCGTTGATCTCGAACAGGCCGAGGTCCGAGCCGCCGGAGATGGAGAGCAGCACACCGCGGGCGCCGTCGATGGACGCCTCCAGCAGCGGTGAGGAGATCGCCATCTCGGCGGCGGCCACCGCGCGGTCGTCGCCGCGGGCCGAGCCGATGCCCATCAGGGCCGAGCCGGCCTCGGACATGACCGACTTGACGTCGGCGAAGTCGAGGTTGATGAGGCCCGGGGTGGTGATGAGGTCGGTGATGCCCTGGACACCGGAGAGCAGGACCTGGTCGGCCGACTTGAAGGCGTCCAGCACCGAGACCTGGCGGTCCGAGATGGACAGCAGGCGGTCGTTCGGGATGACGATGAGGGTGTCGACCTCTTCGCGGAGTTCGGCGATGCCGTCCTCGGCCTGGTTCGCTCGGCGCCGCCCCTCGAAGGTGAACGGGCGCGTGACCACGCCGATGGTGAGGGCGCCGAGCGAGCGGGCGATGTTGGCCACGACGGGCGCGCCGCCGGTGCCGGTGCCGCCGCCTTCACCGGCGGTCACGAAGACCATGTCGGCCCCCTTGAGGACCTCCTCGATCTCCTCGCGGTGGTCCTCGGCGGCCTTGCGGCCCACGGCCGGGTTGGCTCCGGCGCCGAGTCCGCGGGTGAGTTCACGGCCGACATCGAGTTTGACGTCGGCGTCGCTCATCAACAGGGCTTGCGCGTCGGTGTTGATGGCGATGAACTCGACGCCCTTGAGACCGACCTCGATCATCCGGTTGATGGCATTGACACCACCGCCGCCGACACCGATGACTTTGATGACTGCGAGGTAGTTCTGCGGTGCTGCCACGTCGAAGGCCTCTCGCCTCGAGTTACGTGTCGACGGGTCACCGTGGCGCCCTGCGCCCCGCGACCCGACGACTGATGCCGAATGGGACGGTCCGTATCGCCGACCCGAACCCTAAGCCTGAAGTTTAGGGTTACCAGTGTGTCCGTTCCTTGGAGTCTTCTGAACAGGACACTAAGTCGACAAGCGGCGCACGTTCAACGAACACGCCGAACCTCCCGTTTTTCTTTTCACCCTATGTGATCAGCCATAGCAGTGCCCAACCAGGGTGCTGGCCTGCGCGGATGTGCGTCAACTCGCCGATGACGCGGGCGCGGTGGGAACGCTCACGTCGAAGTGCCGCGCATCGCGCGAGGCTTTCATGAGGGCGGTGAGCGAACGGGCCTTCGCCGCCCCCTTCTCGCTGCTCCCCCAGGCGACCGTGCGGCCGTCCCTCAACTCCAGCGAGATGTCGTCGTAGGAACGGACCTTGACGGTCCGCGTGTCGCGTGCGACGGCGGCCGGAAGGGCACGGGCGACCCCGACCGCCTCGCGTACCAGCCGGGACTCGCCGAAGCGGCGCAGGCTCGCGGCGGCGTGCCCGGAGCGGGACAGTGCCAATGTGAGTGCGGGTACACCTTTCGGCGCCTTCGGAACCGTGGCGAAACGGACACCTTCATCGTCCACTTCGACGAACTTTCCGCCCTTTTGGACAATCAGAACCGGAGTCCGCTCGACCACTTTCAGGTCGATTCCGTGGGGCCAGGAACGGACCACGTCAACCGAGTCAATTCGGGGCAGTTTCCGGAGCAGTCGCGTCTCGATCGCATCGGTGTCGACGGAAATCAGCGGCTTGCCGAGGGGGACGTCCGCCGCAGACCTGACCTGAGCCTCGGTCAGGACCTTCGTCCCGGACACGGAGACCTGCTCGACGCGCAGCCAGTCGGAGCCGTAGAAGAGCCACACGGCCGGGATGCCGAGGAAGACGAAGGCGAGGGCCAGGATGACGATCACACGAAGGTGGCGCCGCCTCAGGCGTCTGACGGGCGGCGGGCCGGACGACTCCCGCTGGCGTTCACCGCGCTCGGCGGTGGTCGATCCGGCCACGCTCCCCTGCCTTCCGTCATACGGTCCTAGCGGTGTGCACCCGCGGCGGCGATCGCCTCGTACACCATGCCGACGAGGAGGTCGTCGGCGTCCCGGCGGCCGAACTCGGAGGCGGCGCGGGACATCTGGTACAGCCGGTGGGGATCGGCGAGCACGGGCAGGACGTTCTGCTGGACCCACTCGGGGGTCAGCTCCGCGTCGTCGACCAGCAGCCCGCCGCCGGCCTTGACCACCGGCTGGGCGTTGAGCCGCTGTTCGCCGTTGCCGATGGGCAGCGGGACGTAGGCGGCCGGCAGCCCGACGGCGGAGAGCTCGGCGACGGTCATCGCGCCCGCGCGGCAGAGCATCATGTCGGCCGCGGCGTACGCGAGGTCCATCCGGTCCAGGTACGGTACCGGGCGATAAGGCGGCATTCCCGGCATCTGCTGCACCTGCGGCACTTCGTTCTTCTTGCCGACCGCGTGCAGGATCTGGATCCCGGCCTGCTGCAGCCAGGGCGCGACCGCCTGCACGACCTCGTTGAGCCGGCGGGCGCCCTGGGAGCCGCCGGTGACCAGCAGCGTGGGCAGGTTGGGGTCGAGCCCGAAGAAGGCCCGGGCCTCGGGGCGCACGGCGGCCCGGTCCAGGGTGGCGATGGAGCGGCGCAGCGGGATGCCGATGTAGCGGGAGTTGCGCAGCTTGCTGTCCGGGGTGGAGACGGCGACCTGGCTGGCGTACCGCGAGCCGATCTTGTTGGCCAGGCCTGGGCGGGCGTTGGCCTCGTGGATCACGATGGGCACACCCAGGCGCTTGGCGGCGAGGTAGCCGGGGAGGGCGACGTAGCCGCCGAAGCCGACCACGGCGTCCGCCTTGGTGCGCTCCAGGATCTGCTCGGTCGCCCTGATGGTGCCGCGCAGCCGGCCCGGGACGGTGATCAGCTCGGGCGTGGGCTTGCGTGGCAGCGGCACGGCGGGGATCAGCGCGAGTTCGTACCCGCGCGCGGGTACGAGTTCCGTCTCGAGTCCCCGCTCCGTGCCCAGGGCCGTGATGCCCACGGTCGGATCCTGCCTGCGCAGGGCGTCCGCGAGGGCGAGCGCGGGCTCGATGTGGCCCGCGGTTCCTCCGCCGGCGAGTACGACATGCACCGAAATTCACCGCTCTCCGGACGAACGCGCCGCCGAGGCGCGCCGTCGCATCGTGTTCCATCTCCGGGGACTCCGACCCGAACCGGTTCCCCCAGTCCCCCGCTTTCTACCAAAGCGGGGTTGCCGCATCGCAAGCGCCGCCCGCGCAGCGGGTTCGTCGCGCGCGAAGGCGATCAGCAACCCGATGGCGAACATGGTCGGCAGCAGGGCGGATCCCCCGTAGGAGAACAGCGGGAGGGGGACACCGGCGATCGGCAGCAGACCGAGCACCGCACCGATGTTGATCACGGCCTGGGCCGTGATCCAGGTGGTCACGCCTCCCGCGGCATACCTGACGAAGGGGTCCTCCGTGCGTCCGGCCACGCGGATACCCGCATAGCCTAGAGCCGCGAAGAGGGCGAGGACCGACAGCGTCCCCACCAGGCCCAGTTCCTCACCGGTGACGGCGAAGATGAAGTCGGTGTGGGCTTCCGGTAGTTGGCCCCATTTCTCCACACTCGCGCCCAGCCCGGAACCGAAGATCCCGCCGGAGGCGAGAGCGTAGATCCCATGCACGGCCTGCCAGCAGTCCACGGGGCCCGACTGCGGCTCGGTGGCGCCCAGGCACTGCAGGCGGGCCATCCGGTTGGCGCTGGTCTTGATGAGGATCAGGCCGAGTACGGCGGCGACCGACAGCACGCCGGCGAACAGCCGCGTGGGGGCGCCGGCCAGCCAGAGCAGGCCGAACAGGATGGCCGTGAGGATGATCGCGGTGCCCATGTCGCCGCCGAGCATGATCAGCCCGAGCAGCATGAAGGCCGCGGGCACCAGCGGCACCAGCATGTGCTTCCACTGGTGCAGCAGCCTCCTGTCCTGCTTGCGGGCGAGCAGGTCGGCACCCCACAGCACGAGCGCGAGCTTGCCGAACTCGCTGGGCTGGACCTGGAAGGAGCCGCCGAGCGCGATCCAGTTCTGGTTGCCGTTGACCGAGACTCCTATCCCGGGGACCTGCACCAGCACCATGAGGAGGACGGCGCCCGCGAGGATGGGGTAGGCCAGCGCGCGGTGGAGTCTGACCGGCATGCGGGAGGCGGCGAACAGCAGCCCGGCGCCGATCACCGCCGCGAGCAGCTGCTTGCGGAAGAAGTAGGAGCCCGGCAGCGACATCTGCAGCGCGGTGATCTGGGAGGCCGAGTAGACCATCACCAGCCCCAGGACGGTGATCAGCGCACTGCCGCCCATGATCAGGTAGTAGGCGGTCAGCGGCCGGTCCCAGCCCCGCCGTGCCCGGGTGTACAGGCCCAGGACGCCGTTCTCACGCCTGGGCCGGGGTGGTACGGGGCGTTTGGGCGCGCGTACGGAAGGCGGCCGTCCGGTGCGGCTGGTGGGCATCGCCGCTCACCTCGCCTTGCCGGGAAGGGGTGTTCCGCGGCGAGCGCTTCCCGGCCGCTCGGGCACCAGCCACATCCCTGTCACACGTCCCTCCCAGGTACGCCCGGCACCGCCGCGGGGGCGAGGCGGACCCGGGTCAGCCCTCGGCGGAGCCGAGTTCGCGGACGGCGTCCGCGAAGGCGTCCCCGCGCTTGTTGTAGTTCGCGAACATGTCCATGGAGGCACAGGCCGGGGCCAGCAGCACCGTGTCGCCGGCGCGGGCGAGTCTGTGCGCCTCCTGGACCGCCGCGCGCATCGCCCCAGTGTCGGTCCGGTCGAGGTCGACGACGGGTACCTCCGGGGCGTGTCGCGCCAGGGCTTCGCGGATGAGCGCGCGGTCCGCGCCGATCAGCACGGCCCCGCGCAGCCGCTTCGCCGACTTGGCGACCAGCTCGTCGAAGCTGGCGCCCTTGGCGAGTCCGCCCGCGATCCACACGATCGGCTCGTACGCCGCCAACGAGGCTTCCGCGGCGTGGGTGTTGGTCGCCTTTGAGTCGTCGACGTAGGCGACCCCGTCCACGTCGGCCACGTGCGCGATGCGGTGGGCGTCCGGGGTGAACGCCCGCAGCCCGTCCCGTACGGCCGTGGCGGGCACGCCGTAGGCGCGCGCCAGGGCCGCCGCCGCGAGGGCGTTGGCGATGTTGTGCGGGGCGGGCGGTTCGACGTCGGCGACCTCGGCGAGCTCCTGGGCGTTCTTCCGTCGGTCCTCCACGAAGGCCCGGTCGACCAGGAGGCCCTCGACGACGCCGAGTTGGGAGGGCGCCGGGGTGCCCAGCGTGAAGCCGACGGCCCGGCAGCCCTCCTCGACGTCGGCCTCGCGGACCAGGTCCTCGGTGGCCATGTCGGCCACGTTGTAGACGCAGGCGACCCGATTGCCCTCGTAGATGCGGCCCTTGTCCTTGGCGTACGCCTCCATGGAGCCGTGCCAGTCGAGGTGGTCGGGGGCGAGGTTGAGCACCGCGGCCGAGTGGGCGCGCAGGGACGGCGCCCAGTGGAGCTGGTAGCTGGACAGCTCCACGGCCAGGACGTCGTACTTCTCCTCGCCGAGCACCGCGTCCAGCAGGGAGACGCCGATGTTCCCGACGGCGGCGGTGCGCAGGCCCGCCGCCTTGAGGATCGACGCCAGCATCTGGACGGTGGTGGTCTTGCCGTTGGTGCCCGTGACGGCCAGCCAGGGTGCGGCGTCGGGGCCGCGCAGGCGCCAGGCCAGTTCGACGTCGCCCCAGACCGGGACGCCCGCCTGCCCGGCCGCCGCGAACAGCGGCTTGTCCGGCTTCCAGCCGGGCGCGGTGACGATCAGCTCGGTACCCTCCGGCAGCGTGTCGCCGTCGCCGAGGCGCACGGTGACACCGAGCGCCTCCAGTTCGGCCGCCTGCGCCCGCGCGCGCTCGTCGGCGCCGTCGTTGACGACCGTGACCGTCGCGCCGAGCCCGTGCAGCACCTTGGCCGCCGGGACGCCCGAGACGCCGAGCCCGGCGACGGTGACGTGCTTGCCCTGGAAGTCGAAGGGCTCCGAGGAGGTCACTTGTCCGCTGCCCATCCTGCATAGAAGAGGCCGAGTCCGACGATCACGCAGATGCCCTGGATGATCCAGAAGCGGACCACGACGAGCACTTCGGACCAGCCCTTGAGTTCGAAGTGGTGCTGCAGCGGCGCCATCCGGAAGACGCGCTTGCCGGTGAGGCGGAAGGAACCGACCTGGATCACCACGGACATGGTGATCAGGACGAACAGGCCCCCGAGGATGGCGAGCAGCAGCTCGGTGCGCGAGCAGATCGCGAGTCCGGCGAGCACACCGCCGAGCGCCAGCGAACCGGTGTCACCCATGAAGATCTTGGCCGGCGAGGTGTTCCACCACAGGAAGCCGAGACAGGCGCCCATCAGGGCGGAGGCGACCACGGCCAGGTCGAGCGGGTCGCGGACCTCGTAGCAGGCGCCGGGGTTGGTGAGCGTGTTCGCGTTGGCGCAGGACTCCTGGAACTGCCAGACGCCGATGAAGGTGTAGGCGCCGAAGACCAGCACGGAGGCGCCGGTGGCCAGACCGTCCAGGCCGTCGGTCAGGTTCACGCCGTTCGACATCGCGAGGATCATGAACAGCGCCCAGACCACGAACAGCACGGGGCCGATCGTCCAGCCGAAGTCCGTGATGAACGACAGCTTCGTGGAGGCCGGGGTGTTGCCGCGGTTGTCCGCGAACTGCAGGGACAGCACCGCGAAGGCGATGCCGACGATCAGCTGGCCGGCCATCTTCGCCTTGGCCCGCAGACCGAGCGAGCGCCGCTTGACGATCTTGATGTAGTCGTCGAGGAAGCCGACCAGGCCCATGCCGACCATGAGGCCCAGCACCAGCAGGCCGGAGAAGGTCGGCGCGGCGTCGACGTCCGGGTCGAGATAGCCCGTGATCACCTTCGCCAGGAAGTACGCGGCGACCGTCGCCAGGATGAAGGCGATGCCGCCCATGGTCGGCGTACCGCGCTTGCTGGCGTGCTCGCGCGGGCCGTCGTCGCGGATGTACTGGCCGTAGCCCTTGCGCGCGAGGAGCTTGATCAGCAGTGGTGTGCCGATCAGCGTCAGGAACAGGCCAATGACTCCCGCGAACAGGATCTGCTTCATCATCGGGCGGAAACCTCACCCTCGGCACCGGTCTCGAGCAGTGCCTGGGCCACGCTCTCGAGGCCGACCGAACGGGACGCCTTCACGAGCACGACGTCCCCCGGGCGCAACTCGCTGCGCAACAGGTCGACCGCCGCCTGTGCGTCGGACACGTGCACCGACTCCTCACCCCACGAACCCTCGTTATATGCGCCCAGTTGCAGCCAGGCGGCTTCCCTGCCACCGACTGCGACGAGCTTGCTGACGTTGAGCCGGACGGCGAGCCGCCCGACCGCGTCGTGCTCGGCGAGAGCCTCGTCCCCGAGCTCGGCCATCTTGCCGAGCACCGCCCACGTACGACGCCCCTTGCCCATCGCCGCGAGCGCGCGCAGAGCGGCTCGCATGGACTCGGGGTTCGCGTTGTAGGCGTCGTTGACGACGGTCACGCCGTCCGGGCGCTCGGTGACCTCCATCCGCCAGCGGGAGAGGGAGCCCGCCTCGGAGAGCGCGACGGCGATCTCGTCTGCGGACATGCCCAGCTCGTGGGCGACGGCGGCCGCGGCGAGCGCGTTCGACACGTGGTGCTCACCGTACAGGCGCATGGTCACATCACGTGCACCGGAGGGTGTGTGAAGGCGGAACGAGGGCTGTCCGGTGTCCGTGAGTCGCACGTTCTCACCGCGAACGTCCGCTTCGCCGGACTCTCCGAAGAAGGTCACCTTCGCCTTCGTACGGGAGGCCATGGCGCGCACGTAGGGGTCGTCCGCGTTCAGGATCGCGATGCCGCCCTCGGCCTCGGACGGCAGGGACTCGACGAGTTCGCCCTTGGCCTGGGCGATCTGCTCGCGGCCGCCGAACTCGCCGATGTGGGCGCTGCCGACGTTGAGGACGAGACCGACCCCGGGGGGCGTCAGGCCCGTGAGGTAGCGGATGTGCCCGATGCCGCGGGCGCCCATCTCCAGGACGAGGAACTTCGTCTCCTCGGTGGCGCTGAGCGCGGTCAGCGGCAGCCCGATCTCGTTGTTGAGCGAGCCGGGCGTGAACACCGTCGGGGCCTTGCGCTGGAGCACCTGCGCGATGAGGTCCTTGGTGCTGGTCTTGCCCGCCGAGCCGGTGAGGGCGACGAGGGTGGCGCCGAGCCGTCGGACGACGTGCCGGGCGAGGGCCGCGAGGGCGGCCTGGACGTCGTCCACGACGACGGCGGGGACGCCGACCGGGCGGGTGCCGAGCACGGCCACCGCTCCCGCCTCGACGACCGCCGCCGCGAAGTCGTGGCCGTCCACGCGCTCGCCGGCGAAGGCGACGAAGAGGCTGCCGGGCACGGCCTCGCGGGAGTCCCGGACGACCGGGCCCGTGACCTGGACGGACGGATCCGGTATGTCGTACGTCTGCCCGCCGACGACTTCTGCGATCTCGGCGAGGGAGAGGGCGATCACAAGTTCATCCCCTGGGTCTTCTGGATTTTCATCCCTGGGTCTTCTGGATGGCTTCGCGGAGCACCTGGCGGTCGTCGAACGGACGGACCACACCGGCGATGTCCTGGCCCTGCTCGTGGCCCTTGCCGGCCACCAGCACGGTGTCGCCGGGCTCGGCGCGGGCGACGGCGGCGGCGATCGCGGCGGCCCGGTCCTCGAAGACCTGGACCTCGCCGCGGTGGTGCGCGGGCACGGAGGCCGCGCCCTGGAGCATCGTGGCGAGGATCGCGAGGGGATCCTCGGAGCGGGGGTTGTCGGAGGTCAGCACGGCCGTGTCGGCGAGCCGCGCCGCGGCGGCGCCCATGGGCTCGCGCTTGGTCGTGTCGCGGTCGCCGCCGCAGCCGAGGACGATGTGCAGCTTGCCCTCGGTCACCTTGCGTAGGGCCCGCAGCACGGACTCCACGGCGTCGGTCTTGTGGGCGTAGTCGACGACCGCGAGATAAGGCTGCCCGGCGTCCACGCGCTCCAGGCGGCCCGGCACGCCGGGTACGGCGGCGACACCGTCGGCGGCGGCCTGCGGATCGAGGCCGGCGACGGCGAGGGCGACGATCGCGGCGAGGGTGTTGGCCACGTTGAAGGGGCCCGGCAGCGGCGACTTGGCGGCGATCCGCTCGCCCTTGGGGCCGACGACGGTGAACGTCGAGTCCAGCCGGCCGACCTCGACGTCCTCGGCGCGCCAGTCGGCGTCGGGGTGGCCCTCGGCGGAGTAGGTGACGACCGGGACGGTGGCCTCGTTGGCCAGCCTGCGGCCGTACTCGTCGTCGACGTTGACCACGCCGAGCTTGCCCCGTTCCGGCGTGAACAGCTGCGCCTTGGCCCGGAAGTAGTCCTCCATGTCGGAGTGGAACTCCATGTGTTCCGGGCTGAGGTTGGTGAAGACGCCGATGTCGAAGACACAGCCGTCGACACGGCCGAGGACCAGGGCGTGGCTGGAGACCTCCATGGCGACCGCGTCGACGCCGCGCTCACGCATGACCGCGAACAGCGCCTGCAGGTCGGTGGCTTCGGGCGTGGTGCGCTCGGACTTGATGCGCTCGTCGCCGATGCGCATCTCGACCGTGCCGATCAGGCCCGTCGAGCGGACCGTCTTCAGGCCGCCCTCGACGAGGTAGGCGGTCGTGGTCTTGCCGGAGGTGCCGGTGATGCCGATCTGGAGCAGGTCCCGGCCCGGGTGTCCGTAGATCGTGGCGGCCAGCTCGCCCATCAGCGCGCGGGGGTCGTCGACGACCAGGACCGGCAGTCCCGACGCGGCGGCGCGCTCGGCGCCGCTCGGGTCGGTCAGCACGGCGGCGGCGCCGAGGCCCGCGGCCTGGTTCACGAAGTCGGCTCCGTGCAGGCGGGCGCCCGGCAGGGCGGCGTACAGGTCGCCGGGGCGCACGGCGCGCGAGTCATGGGTGATGCCCGTGACCTCGGCGTCGATGTCCGGCGCGGCGGCACCCAGCTGATCGGCGAGTTCCGCGAGGGGTGTGGCGGAGACGCGCACCGGCCTGGGCGGCCCGGGATATGTCACGGGATGGCCCTTCTGGGTGGTTTGGGACTGATCAGCGTGTGGCACGGCGGTGAGCGTACCGGGCGTACCCGCCTCCGGGCGAAGCGAGGGGCGGGGGCTGCTCTGGTTCCCGGGGTCCGGGGTGATCGTCGTCACGAGGTGTTCCTGTGGTTCGGTGCCGGCGGGGGCGTGTGGCCGGTCAGCGCTGGAAGGTGACCGGGATCCGGGCGGGCTCGGCGCCGGTCGGCGGGACCTGGAGGGACTTCAGTGCGAACTCCATGACCTTCTTGTAGACGGGACCGCAGATCTGCCCGCCGAAGTAGCTGCCCCGGGTCGCGTTCTGGATGGCGCAGTAGACGGTGACGCGGGGCTTGTCGGCGGGGGCGAAGCCGGCGAACGACGAGGTGTATCCGCTGTACTTGCCGGTGGCCGGATCCACCCGGTTCGCCGTACCCGTCTTGCCCGCGACGCGGTAGCCGGGGATGCGCGCCCTGGTGCCGGTGCCCTCCTCGTCGTCCACGACGGACTCCAGCATCCGGGCGAGGGTCTTCGCCGTCCCGGCGCTCACGACCCGTGTCTTCTCGGGCTTCGGGGCGGGGGTGAAGCGTCCGTCGGGTCCCTTCGCGCCGCGCACGAGCGTGGGTTCGACGCGGACGCCGCCGTTGGCGATGGTCGAGTACACCGACGCCGCCTGCATGGCGTTGATGGACACGCCCTGGCCGAAAGGGATCGTGTACTGCTGCGAGGTGGACCACTTGTCGGGCGGCGCGAGGATGCCCTTGGTCTCGCCGGGGAAGCCCAGGCCGGTGTAGCCGCCGAGGCCGAACCGGCGCAGGTAGTCGTAGAGGACCTTGTTGGCCTCGGCCTGCGTCTTGCCGAGCTGGCCGGTGGCGAGGATGGTGCCGATGTTGCTGGACTTGGCCAGGACGCCGTTGAGCGTCAGGTACCAGGTCGGGTGGTCGACGTCGTCCTTGAAGAGCCGGTCGCCGCGGTGCAGCCGGTTGGGCACCACGACGTGGGTCGTCGGTGTGGCGGCGTTCTCCTCCAGCACGGCGGCCATCGACATGACCTTGGCGGTGGAGCCGGGCTCGAAGGCGTCCTGCAGGGCGGCGTTGCCGAGGGCGGCCGGGTCGGCGTCGGACAGGTCGTTGGGGTCGAAGCCGGGCGAGTTGGCCAGGGCGAGGATCTGGCCGGTGCGGGTGTCCTGGACGATGACGTAGCCGCGGTCTGCGGCGGACTCCTCCACCTGGTCGGTGATCGCCTTCTGGGCGGCCCACTGGATGTCGCGGTCGATGGTGAGCTCGATGTCGCTGCCCGGCACGGCCGGGGTCTCGGTGGCGCCGCCCGCGGTGGGGACGAGGCGGCCGCCGGACTGGGCGTAGCGGATCTTGCCGTCCTTGCCGGCGAGCTGCTCGTCCAGCTGGAGCTCGATGCCGCCGCCGGGCTTGCCCTCGGCGTTGACCCAGCCCAGTATCCCGGCGGCGAGGTCGCCGTTGGGGTACACGCGCTTGCTGGTGGCGACGGAGAAGACGCCCGCGAGGACGTTGCGCGCGGACTCGTCCGTCTCCTCCTTCTTGGCGAGCGCGGACTTCAGGTCCTTGATCTGCTTCCAGACCTGCGGGGTCTGGCGGGAGGCCAGCTTGACGTAGCGCAGCGCCTTGTTCTCCGGACGCAGCTTCTCGACCAGGGTCTCCTGCTCCTGGCCGAGGATCGGTGCGAGGAGCGCGGCCGCCTGCTCGGGTCCGTCGCCGGTCTTCAGCGTGCCGGGGGCGAACATCGTCGGGTCGGCGGTGATGTCGTAGGCGTCCTCGCTGGTCGCCAGCGCCACTCCGGACCGGTCGGTGATCTCGCCGCGCTCGGCGGGCAGCACCTGCCCCACGTACCGGTTCTGCTCGGCCTTCGCCGCGTAGGTGCCGGCGTCGACGGCCTGCACCTGGAACAGCCGTACGACGAAAGCGATCATGACGAGGGTCAGCGCGAGCCCGACCAGGCGCAGCCGCGGGCGGGGGCTGCCCAGCCGGAGCTGCTTGGGCGGTGCGGGCCGGCCGGGTCCGGGCCTCCGGGCCGGCCGGGCACCGGGCCCGGGCCGGCGGCGGGCGTCGGGGCGCGCGGGGCTGGCGGGGCCGGGCACACGGCGGCGCGGCGGTTGCCTGTCGGACACTTCCGTCACCTGCCGGGGGTCGATACGGGGCCGTCGGGCATGGCCTCGGGAGCGAGGACCGGGGGGACGTCGTCGGAGCTCCGGCGGACGCCCGGGGCCGGGCTGGGGACGCCCTTGACCGAGCCGTCGGGGCCGAGGAACGCCGGGTCACCGCCGGGCACCATGCCGAGCTCGCGGGCGCGGCGCTGGAGGGCCTCGGGGGCGGAGTAGGCGTCGATGTCCCGCTGGAGGGCCTGCTCCTCGTCGGTGAGGTTCTTGGTCTCGCGCTGGAGGTCGTCGAGCTTGAACGCGCCTTCGCTGAGGGCCGAGTTCAGCACCAGCAGGCCGATGAGACCGCCGCCGAGCAGCAGGACCACGAGGAGCACGAAGGGCGTGCGGGCGGCCTGCCCGGGGCCGGTCGGGAAGAGCCGCGCGAGACGGGCCGCCCTGCCCTTCAGTTCGGGTTTACTGCTCACTCACGCTCCCTCGGTCCGAGACCGCCACCCGTGGCTCACCCGACGTCCTCCCTGATGCGCTGGGCGCCGCGCAGCCGCGCCGGCGCCGCCCGCCGGTTCTCGGCGATCTCCTCCTCGGTGGGGAGTTCGGCACCGCGGGTGAGGAGCTTGAGCCGCGGCTGGTAGCGCTCGGGCACGACGGGCAGCCCGGGCGGCGCGGTGGTGGCGGCGCCCGCCGCGAACACCTGCTTGACGAGCCGGTCCTCCAGCGAGTGGTACGACAGCACCGCGATCCGCCCGCCCACGGCGAGGGCCTTCACGGCGGCCGGGATCGCGCGTTCCAGCACGGACAGCTCGCCGTTGACCTCGATGCGCAGGGCCTGGAAGGTGCGCTTGGCGGGGTTGCCGCCGGTGCGCTTGGCGGCCTGCGGCAGGGCGTCCCGGATCAGTTCGACCAGCCGCGCGCTGTTGGTGAACGGCTCCTTCTCCCGCTCCCTCACGATCGCGGAGACGATCCGCTTGGCCTGCTTCTCCTCGCCGTACGCCCGCAGGATGCGCACGAGTTCGCCGGGCGGGTACGTGTTGAGGACCTCCGCGGCGCTGACGCCGGTCGTCTGGTCCATGCGCATGTCGAGCGGGGCGTCCTGGGCGTAGGCGAAGCCGCGGTCGGCCTCGTCGAGCTGCATGGAGGAGACGCCCAGGTCGAACAGGACGCCCTGCACGCGCGCGATGCCGAGCCGGTCGAGGACCTCGGGGAGCTCGTCGTAGACGGCGTGGACGAGGGTGGCGCGCTCACCGTGGGGCGCGAGGCGCTCGCCGGACAGGCGCAGGGCCTCCTTGTCGCGGTCGAGGGCGACGAGGCGGACGTCCGGGAACCTCTCCAGGAGGGCCTCGCTGTGCCCGCCGAGGCCGAGGGTGCAGTCGACGACCACGGCGTCCGGGCCCTCCAGGGCGGGTGCCAGCAGATCCAGGCACCGCTGGAGCATCACCGGGACGTGGCGTCCCTGCCCCTCCCGTCGCCCACCACCCTCGATCGAACGCGCTTCGCGCCTCATGTGATCCGGGCCCTCTCAGATCCGGCGGGGCCGAACGCACCGCCGGGTCCCTACCCTCCCCCAGCTTCGCTGGGGACCCCCAAGGGGTGGCCTGCCGGCGCCGGAAGCGTCAGCCGACCGGGAGCGGGAGGAGGCCGAGCCGTACGTACGCGCCGCGCACGCGGGGAGATCGCCGGTCGTCGCCGGGGTCTCCGGGTGAATCAGTCCAGCGGGGAGTCTCGTCTCCCGCTTCGCGTCACTTTAGTGCACCCTGTCTCCCGGTCAATCAACCGGCCTGCGCGTCGGGTCCGGCGGCACACCGCCCTTGTGGGTTACCTCACTACAAGTCCCGTTGTCGTTTTTTGTCCCCTTTCACAGCGGGCTGAAAGCCGTCGTGAACAGTACCGTCATGGTTATGACGACTTCTGCATCGGTTCCCACTGGCCCTGACGCCGCGTCAACCGGCGGCACCGTCACCGACCGGCTCGTGGAGGCGAACGAGCGCTACGCGCAGGCCTTCACCGACCCGGGCATGGACGCCCGCCCCGTCCTGCACGTCGCGGTCGTGGCCTGCATGGACGCCCGGCTCGACCTGCACGCCGCGCTCGGCCTGGAACTCGGCGACTGCCACACGATCCGCAACGCGGGCGGCGTCGTCACCGACGACGTGATCCGCTCCCTGACCATCAGCCAGCGCAAGCTCGGGACGCGCAGCGTGGTCCTGATCCACCACACCGGCTGCGGTCTGGAGAGCCTCACCGAGGACTTCCGCAACGAGCTGGAGGCCGAGGTCGGCCAGCGCCCGGCATGGGCGGTGGAGTCCTTCCGGGACGTCGACCAGGACGTGCGGCAGTCGATGCAGCGCGTGCGCACCTCGCCGTTCGTGCCGCACACCGACGATGTGCGGGGATTCGTGTTCGACGTGCGGACCGGTCTGCTGCGGGAGGTCGACCCGGTCTCCTGACGCCTCCGGCCAGGACTTTCCCGCGCCTCTGACCAGCGAGTCGCGGGGCGGCCCGCCCAGAACGGCCACCTGCCGCAGCCGCCGAAAGCCGGTCAATCACACGCTCGAAAGGCCGCAAGACCGACATATCGCGGCCGGTTGTCCACAGTCGAGTGACACGAATCGGTAACGGCAGCAAGAATGCGGGTGTGGGCGTCGCGCGGAACTTTTCACGCGTGGTGCCCGTGTTCGGGGTGGGCCGGCCCGCGTCACGCGACGTCGGCCCGGGAGAACGGGGTATCCCGTGCTCCCTGGGAGTGTGGGAAAGGCCGAGGAGGGCCGGGTGACGACCTATGACGATCGAGCGAGCCTCACTGATCTGACCGCCGTGGTGGAGCGCGTGCGGGATTCGGTGGAAGGCGTGATCGAGGGCAAGCCCGAGGTCGTACGGCTCTCGCTGACCGTGCTGCTCGCCGAGGGGCACCTGCTGATCGAGGACGTCCCCGGCGTGGGCAAGACGATGCTGGCCAAGGCCCTGGCCCGGTCCATCGACTGCTCGGTGCGGCGCATCCAGTTCACGCCCGACCTGCTGCCCTCGGACATCACGGGTGTGTCCATCTGGGACCAGCAGCGCCGCGACTTCGAGTTCAAGCCGGGTGCGATCTTCGCGCAGGTGGTCATCGGCGACGAGATCAACCGCGCCTCCCCCAAGACGCAGTCCGCGCTCCTGGAGTCGATGGAGGAGCGCCAGGTCACCATCGACGGCAAGACCTACGAGCTGCCCAGCCCCTTCATGGTGGTGGCGACACAGAACCCGGTCGAGATGGAGGGCACCTACCCGCTGCCGGAGGCCCAGCGCGACCGCTTCATGGCCCGGGTCTCGGTCGGCTACCCCAGCGCGGAGGCCGAGCTGCAGATGCTGGACGTGCACGGCGGCGTCTCACCGCTGGAGGACCTCCAGCCGGTGGCCCACGCGCACGAGATCCTCAAGCTGATCGAGGCGGTGCGCGGCGTGCACGTGGCCGAGCCGGTCCGGCGCTACGCGGTCGACCTCGTCGGCGCCACGCGCACGCACCCCGACCTCAGACTGGGCGCCTCCCCGCGTGCGACCCTGCACCTGCTGCGCGCGGCGAAGGCGTCCGCGGCCCTCAGCGGCCGGGAGTACGCCCTGCCGGACGACGTGCAGGCCCTCGCCGTCGCCGTCCTGGCCCACCGCCTGCTGCCCACCGCCCAGGCGCAGCTCAACCGCCGCACCTCCGAGCAGGTCGTCGAGGAGATCCTGCAGCGCACCCCGGTCCCGGCGGCACCGCAGCACCAGCAGAACGGCTTCGGCGCCGTGGGCCGCACGGCTTCGACGTATCCCTCGCACCCCCCGCGGAGGCTGTGATGAGCACCGCGGGGGCGGGGCGCGCGGAGGCCGACCGGGGCGACAAGGGCGGCATCCGCACCGCCCTGGCCGGTCTGACCACCCGCGGACGCTCCTTCCTCGCCGCCGGCGTCGCAGCCGCCGTCTGCAGTTACGTGCTCGGGCAGAGCGATCTGCTGCGGGTGGGCCTGCTGCTGGCGGTGCTGCCGCTGGTGTGCGCGGCGGTGCTGTACCGCACGCGCTACCGGGTGGCGGGCAGCCGCCGCCTCTCCCCCGCGCGGGTACCGGCCTGCAGCGAGGCCCGGGTCCACCTGCGGATGGACAACGTCTCGCGGCTGCCCACGGGCCTGCTGATGCTCCAGGACCGGGTGCCCTACGTGCTGGGCCCCCGTCCCCGCTTCGTGCTCGACCGGGTCGAGGCGGGCGGCCGGCGCGAGGTGTCCTACCGGGTCCGTTCCGACCTGCGCGGCCGCTACCCGCTGGGCCCGCTCCAGCTGCGCCTGACCGACCCGTTCGGCATGTGCGAACTGACCCGGTCCTTCTCGTCGTACGACACCCTGACGGTGATCCCTCGCGTCGAGCCGCTGGCGCCGGTACGGCTGAGCGGCGAGGCGAAGGGCTACGGCGACGGGCGGCAGCGCTCGCTCGCGCTGGCCGGCGAGGACGACGTGATCCCGCGCGGATACCGCTACGGCGACGATCTGCGCCGCGTGCACTGGCGTTCCACGGCCCGCTACGGCGAGCTGATGGTGCGCCGCGAGGAGCAGCCGCAGCGGGCCCGCTGCACGGTGCTGCTCGACACCCGGGGCATCGCCTTCCAGGGCGCGGGACCGGACTCGGCCTTCGAGTGGGCCGTCGCGGGTGCCGCTTCGGTGCTGGTGCACATGCTCGAACGGGGCTTCTCGGTGCGGCTGCTCACGGACACCGGCAACGCGGTGCCCGGCGAGGGCGGGGACGGCTTCGCGGGCGTGAGCCAGGAGTCGGCGGACGCGGCCGGGCTGATGTTGGACACCCTCGCCGTGATCGACCACTCCGACGGCGCGGGCCTGTCCCGGGCCTACGACGTGCTGCGCGGCGGCAACGAGGGGCTGCTGGTGGCGTTCCTGGGCGACCTGGACGAGGAGCAGGCGGCGATAGCCGCCCGGATGCGCCAGCGCAGCGCGGGAGCGGTCGCCTTCGTGCCGGACAGCGGGGCGTGGGCGCGGGAACCGGGCGACGTGCCCGGTCCGCAGGACCGGGGCCAGGAGCGGCTGCGTCTGCTGCGCGAGGCGGGGTGGACGGCCCTCGGCGTGCCGCGGGGCGCCCGTCTGGACGAGCTGTGGCGGCAGGCCGACCGGGAGCGCAGGGGCGTGGCCGCCGCGGGCGGCGGGGAGGGACCGTGATGAGCGGGCGGGTACGACTGACCCTGGGCGCGTGGGCGGCCACGCTGACGGCGGCGTGCGCCCTGCTGCCCCTCGTCCGACCGGCCACCTGGATCGTGCAGGCGGCCTTCCTGCTGGCCGTGCAGGCCGGTGCGGGCGCCGCGGCCCGCCGGGTGCCGCTGGCCCGCCCCCTGACGGTGGCGGCGCAGACCGTGGTCACGGTCGCGCTGCTGACCTTCCTGTTCGCCCGTGAGCAGGCCCTGGCCGGGCTGGTCCCCGGCCCGCAGGCCCTCGACCGCTTCGCGCTCCTGCTCCGGCAGGGCGGGGAGGACATAGCGCGGTACGCGATCCCGGCGCCCCTGCAGTCCGACGGCATACGGCTGGTGCTCATCGGCGGGGTGCTGATCATCGGGCTGCTGGTGGACACCCTCGCGGTGACCTTCCGCAGCGCCGCCCCGGCCGGACTGCCCCTGCTCGCGTTGTACTCGGTGGCGGCGGGGCTGTCCGACGGGGACTCGGACTGGCTGTGGTTCCTGGTCGCGGCGGCCGGCTACCTGATGCTGCTGCTGGCCGAGGGACGGGACCGGCTCTCCCAGTGGGGCCGCGTCTTCGGCGGTGCCCCGCGCACGGCCGGAGGGGAGCACAGCGGCGCGTTCGCCCCGGTGCGCACCGGCCGGCGCATCGGCGTGGTGGCGCTGGGCATCGCCCTGGTGGTGCCGCTCGGCCTGCCCGCGATGAACGGCGGCCTGCTGGACTCGGTGGGCGCGGGCGCCGGCACCGGCAGGGGCGGCGGGGGCACGATCTCCGCGGTGAACCCCCTGGTGTCGCTGCGGGACAACCTGAACGCGGAGGATGACCGGCAGGTCCTGTCCGTGCGGACGAAGATGCCGGACGTCTCGGACCTGTACCTGCGGATCGTGTCCCTGGACGACTTCGACGGCACCACCTGGAAGCCGTCCCGCCGCTCCATCACGGAGGTCCCGGACGGCACGTTCCCGACACCGGGCGGCCTCGGCCCCGACGTGAAGCGCACCGAGGTCGACACCACGATCTCGGCGGCAGACTGGTACGCCCAGGACTGGCTGCCCATGCCGTATCCGCCGAGCGGCGTGCGGATCCCGGGCAACTGGCGCTACGAGCCCGTGGGCATGACCCTGGTCGGTGACCACGGCCAGAACACCCGCGGGCTGACCTACCGGGTCACGAGCCTGGACCTGCAGCCGACGGCGAAGCAGCTGGCCTCGGCGGGGCCGCCGGCCGAGGCGATCGCGCGTGACTTCACCGAGCTGCCCGACTCGCTGCCCTCGGTGGTGGCCCGCACGGCCCGCCGGGTCACCTCCGGTGCCGACAACCCGTACGACCAGGCGGTCAAGCTGCAGGACTGGTTCGCGGTGAACGGCGGCTTCGAGTACGACACCCGGGTGCAGGTGGGCAGCGGCTCGGAGGCCATCGCACGCTTCCTGCGGGACAAGCAGGGCTTCTGCGTGCACTTCTCGTTCTCCATGGCGGCGATGGCCCGCTCCCTGGGGATACCGGCCCGGGTCGCGGTGGGCTTCGCGCCCGGTTCCCCGCAGGCCGACGGCTCGGTGTCGGTCGGGCTGAGGGACGCGCACGCCTGGCCCGAGCTGTACTTCGAGGGTGTGGGCTGGACGCGCTTCGAGCCGACGCCCAACCGCGGTTCGGTGCCCCGGTACACGCTGCCGGACACCCCGGACAGCTCGGCGCCGGAGGCGGCGCAGCCGTCGCAGTCGGCGTCCAGCGCACCGTCCGCGGCGCCCTCACGGAGCGAGGGCTGCACGCCCGAGCAGAAGAAGCTGGACGGCGGCTGCGCCAGCGAGTCACCGCAGGCGTCGCTGCCCACGGGCGGCGGCGGTCCGACGTGGTACGCGCTGGCGATGCGGGCCCTGGCCGGCCTCGCCGTACTGGGGCTGCCCCTGGTGCCGATGCTGTGGCGGCTGCGGACGCGCTCGGTGCGGCTGGGCGCGCACGGGCGCGGCGAGGCGGACGCGGCACCGCACACGCTGGCCGTCTGGCAGGAGCTGACCGACACCGTGTGGGACTTCGGCATCGTGCCGGACGAGTCCCGGACTCCGCGGCAGGCGGCGGCCCGGATCGTCCGGCTGGGCGGCCTGGACGAGACGGCGGAGGCCGCGGTGCACCGCGTGGCGAACGCGGTGGAGCAGGTCCTGTACGCGCCTCGCCCCCTCCTCGCGGCGGGCCTCACGGAGGACGTCCGCCGCGCGACGGCGGGTCTGAACGCCGCGGCCGGCCGGACCACCCGGCTCCGCGCCCTGCTCGCCCCGCGCTCGACCGTGCGCGTGGTGTGGACGGTGTCGGCCTGGTGGTCGGGACTGCGGGAGCGGGTCCTGGCGCTGCGACCGACGTGGTGGCGAAAGGCGTCGGGGCAGCAGGGTTGAGACCGGCCCGGGGACAGAAGGCATCCGGCACCAGGACTGAGACCGGCCCAGGGACAGAAGGCATCCGGCACCAGGACTGAGACCGGCCCAGGGACAGAAGGCATCCGGCACCAGGACTGAGACCGGCCCAGGGACAGAAGGCATCCGGCACCAGGACTGAGACCGGCCCGGGGACAGAAGGCATCCGGCACCAGGACTGAGACCGGCCCGGACGTGAGAGCCTGACCGGGTGGGCTGAGACCGGCCCGGCCGTGAGGGCGCCTGTCCGGGGTCTTGTCCGGGTCTCGTCACGTCCGGGGGCGGGCTACGGGCTCCGGATCCCAGACTGCCGGCTCCGGTTCGGGTTCTGGGCTCCACGTTGCGAATCACAGCGGCTGCGGGCATGCGTCAGGGGGTGACCACCGGCCCGGTGGTCACCCCCTGACGAACGTGTTCACGGAGGCCTGGAGAGGAGGCAGCGCGAGGGGGCTAGTGACCGCCCTGCTCGTCGCGGCGCTTCTGCCAGCGCTGTTCGATGCGGTCCATCATGGAGCGGCGCTGCCGGCTCTGACTGCGGGCGTGGGGCCCGGCCGCACCGGCCGTCTGCTCGCCCGGCTTCGGGGCCTTGCGCCAGCCGGTCACGGCGAGCACCGCGCAGCCCAGCATGACGAGGAAGCCCACGACGCTGAGCCAGACCTGCTTGGCGACCATACCGGCCATGAGGAGCGCAATACCTACGATGAAGCCCGCGACCGCCTGGTAGACCCGCCGCCGGGTGTACGTACGCAGCCCGCTTCCCTCGAGCGCCGACGCGAACTTGGGATCTTCGGCGTACAGCGCTCGCTCCATCTGCTCGAGCATGCGCTGCTCGTGCTCCGAGAGCGGCACGGAGTCCTCCTCATCGTGCAGTCGCCGGGGCGACCCGGGGGGTCCCTTCAGGATAGGCAGGGAATCGCCCCCGTGAAACCCGCCCCTCTGCGCCAATTGGCCAACCAGGAATCCGCCACGACGTCCCGGCTCGCTGAGGCTTCCATTCCCCGGCGGCCGACCCGTCATGCCGGAACGGTCTCCCTCGATCATACGGCGCCAAGCGCCCATTCGGGGGGCCTGTGGCGTACTCCATGCGCAGCCCCGCCGCTGATCAGCGGCGGTGCCCCAGGAACCGGCTCACGCCCCGACGGCCCCACCGGTCTCATCGGCCCCGCTGATCTCACGGGCGTCGTTGGTCCCGTCGGTCCCATCCGTCCCAGAGGCCGCGCCCGTCTCACCGAGCACGTGGAGCTGCGTGGCCACCGCGTGGAAGCCCGGAACCTCCGCCGCCGCCTCCTCCAGCTTCAGCAGCGCTTCCAGGGCGCCGGGCTCGGTGTCCACGAGCACGCCGGGCACGAGGTCGGCGAAGACCCGCACGCCGTGCACGGCGCCGACGCGCAGACCCGCGCCCTCGACCAGGCCCGTGAGCTGCTCGGCTGTGAAGCGGCGCGGGACCGGGTCACCCGTGCCCCATCGTCCGTTCGGGTCGCCGAGGGCCTGCCGGGCCTCCTTGAAGTGCCCGGCGAGGGCACGGGAGAGCACGGCACCCCCGAGCCCCGCGGCGAGCAGGCTGAGGACGCCCTCCGGACGCAGGGCCGCCACCGCGTTGCGGACGCCCTCGGCCGGGTCGTCCACGTACTCCAGGACGCCGTGGCAGAGCACCACGTCGTAGCCGCCGCGCTCGGCCACGTCGAAGAGGCCGTGGGCATCGCCCTGCAGGCCCTTGACCCGCTCGGCGACACCGGCCTCGGCGGCGCGGCGCTCCAGGGCGAACAGCGCGTTGGGGCTGGGGTCGACCACGGTGACCCGGTGGCCGAGCCGGGCGACGGGCACCGCGAAGTTGCCGCTGCCGCCTCCTGTGTCGAGGACGTCGAGCGACTCCCGGCCCGTGGCCTTGACCCGGCGGTCCAGGGCGTCCTGGAGGACCTCCCAGACCACGGCGGTACGGAGTGAGGCGCGGGGTCGCATCGGGTCCGACACGGCAGTTGACTCCTCGGCGCGGCACCGCCTCTTGCGCGGCGGAGCGAACGGGCTGCCCTCCCGGTCCCGGCGTACGGGGTGGGAGGACTTCAGGCGTCCCCCACCCTATTGCCTCGGACGGGGCGACCCGTAGGACCGGTACCGACCGGAGCTGCGCCGATGGCGCGCCCGGGCGGACCGGACCACCCCGGCCGGACCGCATGGGAGCGGTCAGCCCGCGTCCGGCATGCCGGGGTCCGGTCCCTGCTCCTCCGGCTGGTCCTGGTCCGAGCGCGGCTGGGGAAGGACCGGCTGGAGGACCAGCATGCGCTCGACAAGGCGCAGGAACATCGACACGTCCCGTATGAGGTCGTCGGCTTCCCGGGGGGTGGCCGCGCCCTGGATGCCCGCCTCGGCCCGGGCACGGCGCCGGGCGCCCGCGGCGAACAGGGCGCTCCACTCGGTCAGTTCGGGCGCGATCTCTGGGAGCACCTCCCAGGCGCTCCGGATCTTGGCGCGGGCCCGGGAGGAGGTCTCCGGCCGGCCCCGGGCGGCGAGGACGGCGGCGGCGGTGCGCAGTGCGGCGAGGTGGGCCCTCGCGTAGCGCTCGTTCGGTGTCTGCAGGACGGTGGCCTCGTCGAGACCCGCGCGGGCCTGGGCGAGCAGGTCGAGGGCCGCGGGCGGGGCCGCCGCCCTGCGCAGCACGGGGTGGACGTCGCTCGCCGGACCGTTCAGTGAGGGGGCAGGGCCGGTGGCGCGGCGCCGACGGGCGGCTGCTGCGTGATAGGTGGCCATGACGAACCTCCTGTCGTCTGTGTGACGGCACGTCGGTTACGAAGTGCCGTATGTGACCCATCGTGAGGTATGGCACTGACAATCCGATCTGACCTGCGATTTTGCTTCGCTCTTGGGTTCGGAGTAGTTTTTGTACTGACCAGTCAGTTCAATTTTCTGCATGCCAGGGGAGACTCGTGGGGGAACCGATGGGAGGGGTGCGGATCGCCGCCGAGGGCCTCGGGATCAAGGGGCCGAGGGGGTGGGCGGTCCGCGGGATCTCCGTCGACGCCGGGCCGGGATCGCTCGTCGCGGTGGAGGGACCGTCCGGGTCCGGCCGGACGTGCCTGCTGCTCGCGCTGACGGGGCGGATGAAGGTCACGGAGGGCACGGCGACGGTGGGCGCCGCGCGTCTGCCCAAGCACCTGTCCGCGGTACGGCGGATCAGCGCCCTGGCGCACGTCCCGGGGGTCACCGATCTCGACCCGGCCCTCACCGTAGGGGAGCACCTGCGGGAACGGGCCCTGCTGCAGCGCCGGTTCGGCGACTCCCTGCGCGGACTGCTGCGGCCCCGCGCCGAGCGGGCGGCCGCTTCGGGGCAGCGCGTCGACGAGGCGCTGGCCGCCGCCGGCCTCGACCTGCGGACGCTGCCCAAGGGGCCGCGCACCGCCGTACGCGATCTGGAGCGGCTGGAGGCCCTACGGCTGTCGGTCGCCCTGGCGCTCATCGGCCGGCCGCGGCTGCTCGGCGTCGACGACACCGACCTCAATCCCTCGGACGGCGAGCGCGCCGAGGCGTGGGCCCTGCTCAGGTCCCTCGCGGAGGCGGGGACGACGGTGCTGGCCGTGTGCAGCGAGGCACCGCAGGACACCGTCCGGGTGTCCACGGGGGGCGACCGGGACGCCGACGACCCCGGGACCACCGCCACCACCGGCGAGCCCGACCGTGGAGAGGAGAAGGCCGATGCGATCGCCGAGACTGGCCGCGCTTGAGCTGCGCCGGTTCGGCCGGGGCAAGCTGCCGCGGGCCGCGCTGGTCGCCGTGCTGGTGCTGCCCCTGCTGTACGGCGCGCTGTACCTGTGGTCGTTCTGGGACCCGTACGGCCGTCTGGACCGGATCCCCGTGGCGCTCGTGAACGACGACAAGGGGGCGACCGCCGACGGGAGGAAGGTCACGGCGGGCGACGACATCACGGAGCGGCTGCGCGACAGCAAGACCTTCGACTGGCGTGAGGTGAGCGCCGCCGAGGCCCGCAGGGGCGTCGAGGACGGCACCTACTACCTGTCGCTCACCATGCCCGCCGACTTCAGCGAGCGCATCGCCTCCAGCTCCGGCTCGTCCCCGGAGACCGGCGCCCTGCGGGTGCGCACCAACGACGCGAACAACTACATCGTCGGGCAGATCTCCCGGACGGTCTTCAACGAGGTGCGGCAGGCCGCGTCCACGAAGACCTCCCGGTCCTTCCTCGACAGGATCTTCGTGTCGTTCTCCGACATCCACGGCGAGACCGTGGAGGCCGCCGAGGGCGCCGACAAGCTCAAGGGCGGCATCGGCAAGGCCGAGAAGGGCTCCAAGGACCTCGCCGACGGCCTGCGGGACGCCAAGGACGGCAGTGGCAGCCTCGCCAAGGCCCTGAAGAAGCTCACGAACGGGGCGGGCGCCCTGGAGACCGGCTCGAAGGGCGTCTCGGACGGCACGCAGAAGCTCGCCGACCAGGTCAACGGCACCGCGGACAAGGTCCGCCCGTTCCTCAGGGGCAACGAGAAGACCATCGGCGAGACGGCCGAGCTGGTGGCCGACTCCTCCGGCGTGATCCGCAAGCACCTGGACACCCTGGTCGAGTCGGCCCCGACCGCCGCAAAGGGCGCCCGCGCGGCGTCCGGCACGCTGGACGACGTCCACGCCCGGCGCTGCGACGACCCGGTCGTGCCCGACGCCGCCTGCGCCGACCTGGAGAGGGCCAAGGACGCGGCGGCCGACGTGGCGGTCATAGCGGACGACCTCGACACCCTGGTCGCGGACCAGGACGGCGACCTGGAGAAGCTCGACAAGAACCTCGCCACCCTGCAGAAGCAGTCCCAGGCCCTGGCCGATCGCGCGCCGCACCTCTCCGAGGACCTCGACGACGCGGTCCGGAAGATCAACAAGCTGAACGACGGGGCCGGCAAGGTCGCCGCCGGCGCGAAGAAGCTGCACGAGGGGCTCGGCAGGGCGAAGACCGGTGCGGTGGACCTGGACAAGGGCGTCGGCAAGCTGAAGACGGGCGCGGACGACCTCAACGGCGGCATCTTCAAGCTGGTCGGCGGCTCCGGCAAGCTCGCCGGCGGTCTGCACGACGGGGCGGAGAAGATCCCGGACTACGACGAGCAGGACCGCGACCGGCGCACCGAGGTCATGGCCGACCCCGTGCGGCTGGCCTCCCACGACCTCCACAAGGCCCCGAACTACGGCACCGGCTTCGCCCCGTACTTCATCCCGCTGTCCCTGTGGGTGGGCGCGATGGTGGCGTACATGCTGATCACGCCGATGAACCGGCGCGCCCTGGCCGCGGGCGCCCCGGCGTGGCGGATCGCGCTGGCGGGCTGGCTGCCGGTGGTGGCGATCGGGGTGCTGCAGACGGTGGCGCTGATGTCGGTGCTGCACTGGGCGGTCGGCCTGGAGATGGCCCGGGCGGCCGGGACGGTGGGCTTCCTGTTCCTGGTGACGGCGTGCTTCGCGGCGATCGTGCAGTGGCTGAACGCCCGGTTCGGGGCGGCGGGGCGGATCCTCGTCCTGGCGCTGCTGATGCTGCAGCTGACCTCGGCGGGCGGCACGTACCCCGTGCAGACGAGCCCCGGCTTCTTCAACGCGCTGCACCCCTTCCTGCCGATGAGCTACGTCGTCGAGGCCCTCCGGAGGCTCATCACGGGTGGTGGTCTCGAACCGGTGTGGCAGGCGTGCGCCGTCCTGACGGCGTTCACCGCGGGTGCCCTCGCGCTGACCGCCGTGGCGGCCCGCAGGCGCCAGGTGTGGACGCTGGACCGGCTGCACCCGGAGCTGAGCCTGTGAGCCGCGCCCCCTCTCCCGGAAAGGTCCCTGTGAGCCGCGCCTCCTCTCCCGGAAGGGTTCCTGTGAGCCCTTCCGGCACCTCTCCCGGAAAGGTTCCTGTGACAATCAGGGCCATGGAAAGCAGCAGTGCCGCGTCGGGCGGCAGCACGCGCCGCGAGGCCACCCGGCAGAAGCTCTACGAGGCGGCCGTCACTCTCATCGCCGAGCAGGGGTTCTCCGCCACGACCGTGGACGAGATCGCCGAGCGTGCCGGGGTCGCGAAGGGCACCGTCTACTACAACTTCGCGAGCAAGTCCGTCCTCTTCGAGGAGCTGCTGCGGCACGGGGTGGGACTCCTCACCGCCTCCCTCAGGGACGCGGCCGAGCGGACCGCCCGGCAGGGCGTCGGCAAGGTCGACGCCCTGGACGCGATGATCCGGGCGGGCCTGGTCTTCATCGACCGCTACCCGGCCTTCACGCAGCTGTACGTGGCCGAGCTGTGGCGCACCAACCGCACCTGGCAGTCCACGCTGATGGTGGTCCGGCAGCAGGCGGTCGCGGTCGTGGAGGACGTCCTGAGCGACGGCGTGGCGGGCGGTGAGTTCAGCGAGGAGATCGACGTGCCGCTGACGGCGTCCGCGCTGGTCGGGATGGTCCTGGTGGCCGCCCTGGACTGGAAGGCCTTCCAGCCGGAGCGCTCCCTGGACGACGTCCACGCGGCCCTGTCCCGGCTGCTCCAGGGGCGGGTGAGCGGCTGCCGCTGACCGCGGCGGCACAGACGAGAGGCGCCGGTCCGGTGTGCCCGCGTCCCCCGCGGACCACCTCGAACCGGCGCCTCCCGTGCTCCCCCGTTCCCTTCTTCTCCGTTCCCCGTGAGCACCCCGCGGGACCCCCGTCGCGGTCGTCCCCCGGTTCCCCCGGTTCTCCCCCCGTGCCTCGCTCCCGCCGACACCGCCGGCGGAAGGAGCGGATCGCGGGCCGGCTCCGTACCGGCGCCCCGTGTCGCCGGTGCCGGAGCCCTGCCCCTCTCCGTGTGTCCACTCTCTCGTTCCCGCAGGTCCTTCCCCATCCGCGCGCGTACTCAACTCCCGCACTAGGTACGGATACTCAGTGCCGCGTCCCCGGCCCCAGAACGCTCCGCCCCCTGGTCACGGACACCTCCGCGCCCGTACTCGGAAGGGGCCGGCGCCGCGTGCCGTCCCGGGGCGTCGTCGGGGGGCTCCCGCCGGGGGCTGCCGGAGGGTGCGGATAAAGTCCCTGGCATGGCACGGATTGCGGTGATCGGCGCCGGGATGGGCGCCCTCGCGGCCGCCGCCCGGCTGGCCGTCGCGGGCCACCGGGTGGCGGTGTACGAGCGGACGGACACCTACGGCGGCGCGCTGCGCCGCTTCGAGCGCGACGGGTTCTCCTTCGACACGGGCCCCGGTCTGCTCCCGCTGCCCGCCGTCTACCGCGACCTGTTCGTCAAGACCGGAAAGGAACCGCTGGAGGCGTGCGTCGAGCTGGTCCAGGTGGACCCCTCGTCGCGGCACGCGTTCGCGGACGGCACCGCGGTGTCCCTGCCGAACGCCTCACGCGCGGGCGTGGTCGCGGCGCTGGACGAGGCGCTCGGCTCGGGCGCCGGCGGGCGCTGGGGCGACTTCCTGGTCCGGGCCCGCGAGGCCTGGGACCGGACCCGCCGGCCGCTCCTTGAGGAGCCGCTCTGGCCGAACTGGCAGGTGCTGGCCGAGCGCGAGCCCTACCCGGCGGTGCCCCACAAACGGCTGCTGCGCACCCGCCGGGCCGGCACCCTGGCCGAGATCGGCGCCTGGGAGCTGCGCGACCCCCGTCTGGCGGCGCTGCTGGAGAGCCACGCCCTCGCCTACGGGCTGGACCCCCGGACGGCCCCGGCCAGCGCGGCCGTGCTGCCGTACATGGAGCACGCCTTCGGCACCTGGTACGTCCGCGGCGGTCTGCGGGAGCTGGCCCGCGCGGTGTACGAGCGGTGCCTGGCCCGCAGGGTCGAGTTCCACTTCGGCTCCGACGTCACCGGCGTGCGGGAGAAGGACGGCCGGGTCTCGGGGATCGAGCTCGCCGACGGGGCGGTCGCGGAGGCGGACTTCGTGGTCGCCGGTGTCGCGCCCGCCGTCCTGGACCGGCTGACGGCGGGCCAGGTGCTGCGAGGCGACGGCGACGCGCCCCCGCAACCGCCCGCGGCCGGGCGGCTGACGGCGCTGCTCGCCCTGCGCGGCGCCCGGCCCGAGGGCACGGCGCATCGCACGGTGGTGCACACACCCGACCGTGAGGCGGAGGCGGAGGCGCTGTTCGGTGCGGGAGCGCCGGGCGCGTCGCCCACGGTCACGGTGCTGCGGCCCGGCGACCCGCGGACGGCCCCCGAGGGCCATGAGGCGGTCACCCTGTCGGCGGTGGTGCCCGCGCGGCTCGGCCTGCCCTGGGGCGAGCTCGTGGAGCGCATGATCACCGTCGCCGAACGCGCCGTGCCGGACCTGCGCGACCGCCTCCTGTGGCACGAGGTGCGCACCCCCGCGGACATCGCCGAGGCCACCGGCGCGGAGGGCGGCGCCGTGCCCGTGCCGGCGCTGGCGGCGGCCGGGGGGCGGCTGCTGCATCCGGCCGCCACCACGCGCGTGCCCGGCCTGTTCACCGTGGGCGGCTGGACGCACCCGGGGGGCGGGCTGCCGCACGCGGGCATGTCGGGCGCGCTGGTGGCGGGACTGATCGTGGAGGGGCCGGAGTTCCGCGGCTCGCAGTGACCGGCCGCCGAGCGGGACG
This sequence comes from Streptomyces sp. NPDC058741, assembly GCF_042746715.1. Taxonomy (NCBI): domain Bacteria; kingdom Bacillati; phylum Actinomycetota; class Actinomycetes; order Kitasatosporales; family Streptomycetaceae; genus Streptomyces; species Streptomyces sp. NPDC058741. Next base: position 91,175 of record NZ_JBHYQH010000008.1, read on the forward strand.
CCTCAGAAACGGTACTGCTCGTCGAAGCCGTTCCCCTGCGGCTGCTGCTGACCGCCCTGGTAGGGGTGGCCCTGCTCCGGCGGCAGTTCCTGCCCGTACTCGTCGGTGCTGCGCTGCTGCGGCACCCACACCCCGCCGGGCGGGGTCTCGCCGCCGTACGTCCCGGCGTAGGGGTCCTGCTGGCCGTAGCCCTGCTGGCCGTAGTACCGCTGGTCGCCGTAGCCGGTGTCGTACGAGGTCGCGCCGTAGTTCGCCGAGCCGATGTACGGATCGGAGTAGGCGGCGTACTGCTGCCGGCCGGTGGCGTCGTAGTCCTGCTGCGGGCCGTAGCCGGAGGGGTCGTGGGCGTAGGACTGGTCGGAGCCCTGGGGGGCGTACTGGTCCTGGGACTGGGCCTGGTAGGACGTGTCGCCGTAGACGCCGTAGGAGCCGGTGTCCTCGGGCAGGGGCTGCGGGGCGTAGACGGCGGTGGACTCGGCGGCGGTCTCGCGGCCGGCGCGCACCGGGGTGAAGACGTCGTCGCGGTCGTAGTCGTCGTCCTGGCCGTAGGCGGCTGCGTCGCGGTGGTCGGCGCCCTCGTCGCCGTAGCCGTCGTCGGCCTCCAGGCCGGAGACCTCCAGGGCCGGCTCCCGGCGGCCGCGCTCGGCGCGGCGGCGCTTGCTGCCGCCGCGTCCCGGCGTGTTCATCGCCCAGCCGCCGGAGAAGCCGCTGCGGAAGGAGAGGGTGACGTAGGTCTGTCCGACCGCGAAGGCGGCGGCACCCAGGCCGATCACCACGACCTGCGAGATCAGCACGCCGAGGACGACGCCGAGGAACCCGCCGAAGGCCAGCAGCCGCCAGCGCAGCCGCGCCTTGTACTGCAGCAGCACCTCGCCCAGCAGCCACAGCGCGACGATGCCGAACGCGATGTAGAGGACCGTCCAGCCCATGTACGCCCCTCTCCCAGTGGCCGTTACGCAGTGTGTCGTATACCGGTGCGAACGCTCTAGGCCTGCGGTGGGCGGTGCAGGCCCAGGTTCTCGTAGATCTCCAGGGTCGCCGTGGAGTTGTTGAGCGTGATGAAGTGCAAGCCGGGTACTCCCTCGGCGAGCAGCCGCGCGCAGAACTCCGTGGCGAATTCGATCCCCAGGGAGCGTACAGCGGCCGGATCGTCCTGCGCTGTGAGGATCCGCTCTTTCAGGGCGGCCGGGAACGCGGCGTTGGTGAGGGACCCGATCCGCTGCAAGGTCTTCACACTGGCGATCGGCATGACCTCGGGGATGATCGGCGTGTCGCAGCCTGCGGCCGAGACGCGGTCGCGCAGCCGGAGGTAGTCCTCCGGCTCGAAGAACATCTGCGTGATGGCGTAGTCCGCGCCCGCTCGGCACTTGTCGACGAAGTGGCGGACGTCACTGTCCCAGTCGGTGGACCGCGGGTGCATGGCGGGGAAGGCGGCGACGCCGACACAGAAGTCCCCGGAGGCCTTGATCAGCTCGACGAGCTCGGCGGCGTACGCCAGGCCGCGGGGGTGCGGCACCCACTCGCCCATCGGGTCGCCGGGCGGGTCGCCGCGCAGGGCGAGCATGTTGCGGATCCCGGCGTCGGCGTACTGGCCGATGATGTTGCGCAGGTCCGCCACCGAGTGGTCCACCGCGGTGAGGTGGGCGATCGGCGTCAGGGTGGTGTCGGAGGCGATGGCCTCGGTCGCCTTGACCGTGCCCGCGCGGGTGGAGCCGCCGGCACCGTAGGTCACGGAGACGAAGTCGGGGGCCACGGCCTCGACGCGCCGCAGCGCGTTCCACAGCATCCGCTCGCCCTTCGGGGTCTTCGGGGCGTAGAACTCGAACGAGTACGTCGTCTTGCCGGTCGCGAGCATGTCGCGGACGGTGCGCGCGTGGTCCGACCTGATGGATGCGGTGCCGAGGGCCATACCGGCAGGTTAGCCAGGGGCGGTCGGTCCCCCAACCGGGCACCGGGAATTGCCCCATATGCCCTCTTGTTGTCCACCCCTTGGACAAACCGCCGTCACGTCCCCTCACGCAGCCGCTTCGCGAAGGAGGCCGCCGCCGCACCCGGGTCGTCGGCCTCGGTGATCGCCCGTACGACGACGACGCGCCGGGCGCCCGCCTCCAGGACCTGGTCGAGGTTGCCGAGGTCGATGCCGCCGATGGCGAACCAGGGACGGTCGGTGCCGAGGGCGGCGGTGGAGCGGACGAGGTCCAGGCCGGGGGCGTGGCGGCCGGGCTTGGTGGGGGTGGGCCAGCAGGGGCCGGTGCAGAAGTAGTCCACGCCCTCCTGCACGGCGGCCGCGGCGGCCTCGTGCCCGGCGTGGGTGGAGCGGCCGATCAGGACGTCGTCGCCGAGGATCGCCCGGGCCGCGCGAACCGGCAGGTCGCCCTGGCCGAGGTGCAGGACGCCGGCGCCGGCGGCGTGGGCGACGTCCGCGCGGTCGTTGACCGCGAGCAGCTTGCCGTGCCGGGCGCAGGCGTCGGCGAGGACGGCCAGGTGCTCCAGCTCCTCGGCCGCCTCCATGCCCTTGTCGCGCAGCTGCACGATGTCCACCCCGCCCGCCAGCACGGCGTCCGCGAACTCCGCCAGGTCGCCCTGCCGTGTACGGGCGTCCGTGCAGAGGTAGACCCGGGCGTCGGCGAGCCGGGCTCGTGCGGCGGTGACGGTGGTGCCGGGCATGTGGGTCCCCCTGAGGTGTCGGTGGCTGTGGCGCACGGGTGCCGGTGCCGGCGGCTGTGGCGCGCGGGTGCCGGTGACCGGGGCGCACGGGTGCGCCCCGGTCGGACCGGTGGCGTGCCGCGTGGCTGCTCTCGGGTGCCGCAGCGGCCGCCCCGGGCACCTTACGCCCCGCTCCGCGGGCGGGGCACGGCCCGGCGGGGCACGGCCGGGAACGGCGCGGCCCACCCCGGGCCGTGGCCCTCGCGGACCACGGCCCCACACCGGGCGGTTTGTTCGGGCCCGGGTCCGCTCTCACGGCACCGGGCGGTTGTTCGGCCGTCGAGGTCGGGTCAGACCGCGAGCGCCTGGGCGCGGCGCTTCACCTCCGTGCCGCGGTTCTCGCTCAGAGCCTGCGCGGGGGTGCCGGGCAGGCTGGGGTCGGGAGTGAAAAGCCACTCCAGCATCTCTTCGACCGTGAAGCCGTCGTCCCGCAGCAGCGTCAGGGTGCCGGACAGGCCCTTGACGACCTTGTCCCCGTCGATGAAGGCGGCGGGGACGTGCAGCGCGCGGTTCTCACCGCGGCGTACGGCGATGAGCTGGCCCTCCTTGACCAGCTGCCGGACGCGCGTCACCTCGACGCCGAGCATCTCGGCGATGTCGGGGAGAGTGAGCCAGGCGGGGACGAGAGCATCGATCTTTGCGTCAATCTCGGTCACGGAAACAAGCCTGCCATCCGCCGCTGACAGCCGGAAGTCGGCCCGGTCCACCCGGGCGCATGCGCGGGGCGGGTCCCTGCCCCGCGCATGCGCCCGCGGCCCTACGCGGCAGCCGCCTTCAGTGGTCTGGCGGGGTCCACCAGCAGCACCGGGTTCATCGGTGTGCCCGACTCGATCAGACGCCGGCCCTGCGCCAGGTCCCGGGGCCGGCCCACCGCCAGCAGCGCGACCAGCCGTTCGCCGCGCAGCCAGCACACCGTCCAGGCCGGGCCCGACGGGTCGCCCCGCCACAGCGTCCGGTCCGCGCCCGCATGGTGCCCGGCGTACTGCACGAACCGCCCGAACTGCTCGGACCAGAAGTACGGCACCGGGTCGTAGACCGCCGGCATCTCCCCCGTGGCCCGGCCGGCGATGTTCGCGGCGACCGTGCGCGGCCCCTGCAGGGCGTTGTCCCAGTGGTGCACCAGCAGGCGCTCGCCGTAGCGGCCCGAGGGAAAGGAGGCGCAGTCGCCGACCGCGTACACGTCGGGCACGGAGGTGCGCAGGTGCTCGTCGGCCAGGATCTCCCCGTGCGCGCCCAGTTCGATCCCGGACCCGGCCAGCCAGGCCGTCGCGGGGCGGGCACCGATGCCGACGACGACCGCGTCCGCGGGCAGCCGCGAGCCGTCGTCGAGGTACACCGCGCCGGGCCCCACGCGCTCCACGCGCGCGTGCGTCCGCAGCACCGCGCCCGCGTCGGCGTACCAGCCGGCCATCGGCGCGGCGACCTCGGGCGGCAGCGCCCCGGCCAGCGGCCGGTCGGCGGCCTCCACGACGGTCACCGCGCAGCCCGCCTCCCGGGCGGCGGTGGCGAACTCCGCGCCGATCCAGCCCGCCCCGACGACCACGATCGCACCCTGCCCCGCCAGCACAGGCCGCAGCCGCTCGGCGTCGTCGAGGGTGCGCAGCAGATGCACGCCCGGCTCGTGCTCCGCGCCGGGCAGCCGGAGCGGATCGGCCCCGGTCGCGGCGACCAGGACGTCGTAGGGGACGGGCCCGTCCCGGGTGTCCAGCTCGTGGTCGCCGGGGCGCAGCCGCAGCACCTCGCAGCCGAGCCGCAGTTCGATGCCGAGGGCCGCGAAGTCCACGTCGAAGGCGGAACCCTCGGACTTGCCGAGCAGGACGGCCTTGGACAACGGGGGCCGGTCGTAGGGCTGGTGGGGCTCGGCGCCGATCAGGACCACGTCGCCGGCGAAGCCCCGCTCGCGCAGGGCGACCGCGGTCTGCACCCCGGCCATGCCCGCGCCCGCCACGACCACGCGCCGCGGCGCGGACGACCCTGGTTCCCGCGTCTGCTCGCTCACCTGATCACCATAGACAACTGACACCCCGTCAGTCAGTGCTCGTGCGCCGTGACCTGGTCCACAACGCTGGTCCCGCTGCCCTGCTGGGACTCCCACTCCCAGCTCTCCTCCAGCCGCACCCGCCCGTCGGGCAGCTCCACGACCGTCGACACGCAGTGCCCCGAGGAGGTGGACCCGTCCCGCTTGAGCTGGACGTACCGGAAATCCAGCCTGTCACCTTCCCGCATACCCACGAGATGCCCGTGTACGACGTCCGCCCGCGTAGTCGGCCCAGATCCGCCCGTCCCGCTCGTGGTGGGTGAACCGGGTGCGGGTCCCCACCTGGCCCGGGGCCCGGTCGGCGACCGGGGCGAGGACGAGACCGTCGAGCGATCGGGCCATGGGCGAGGCTCCCTTACTGCGGTGTGCCGGCTCGGGCTAGGGTGGCCGACGTAGAGCACTCGCGGGAGCCCGGACGCACCGGGCTGAGAGGGAGGCTGGCGGCCTCCGACCGTACGAACCTGATCCGGGTCATGCCGGCGAAGGGAGGGGCTGGACGCCCATGTCGCGTACGCCGACCTCAGACGTCCTCGTCATCGGGGGCGGGATCATCGGCCTGGTCACGGCCTGGCGGGCCGCGCAGCGCGGGCTCTCCACGGCCGTGCTGGACCCCGAGCCGGGCGGCGGCGCCGCCCGGGTGGCGGCCGGGATGCTGGCCGCCGTCACGGAACTGCACTACGGCGAGCAGACCCTGCTCGGCCTGAACCTCGCCTCCGCCCGGCGCTACCCGGACTTCGCCGCGGAGCTGACCGAGCTGACCGGCCACGACCTCGGCTACCGCCGCTGCGGCACCCTCGCCGTGGCCCTGGACGCCGACGACCGGACCCACCTGCGCGAACTGCACGCCCTGCAGCAGCAGTCGGGCCTGGAGTCGCAGTGGCTGCCGGGGCGGGAGTGCCGCCGGCTCGAGCCGATGCTCGCACCCGGGGTGCGCGGCGGGCTGCGGGTCGACGGCGACCACCAGATCGACCCGCGGCGGCTGGCCGCGGCGCTGGTCGAGGCGTGCGAGCGGGCGGGCGTGGCCGTCCACCGGGAGTGGGCCGAGCGGCTCACCGTCGCACGGGACCGGGCCACGGGTGCCGTCACGGCCGGCGGGACCACGCTGGGAGCCGGGCGCGTCGTACTGGCCGCGGGCAGCCTGAGCGGGCGGCTCGCGGGCGTCCCCGAGGACGTGCTGCCGCCGGTGCGGCCGGTGAAGGGACAGGTCGTGCGGCTGACCATGCCGGGGCGGCACGGGCCGTTCCTGAGCCGGACCGTCCGCGCGGTGGTGCGGGGCAGCCACGTCTACCTGGTGCCGCGCGAGAGCGGCGAGCTGGTGATCGGGGCGACCACCGAGGAGCAGGGCTGGGACACCACCGTGACCGCGGGCGGCGTGTACGAGCTGCTGCGCGACGCGCACGAGCTGGTCCCGGGCATCACCGAGCTGCCGCTCACCGAGACCCGGGCCGGGCTGCGGCCGGGCTCCCCGGACAACGCCCCGCTGCTCGGCCCGACCGGTCTGGACGGGCTGCTGCTGGCCACCGGGCACTACCGCAACGGCGTCCTGCTCACACCGGTCACCGGCGACGCCCTGGCGCACGCCCTGGTCACGGGCGAACTGCCCGAGGAGGCCCGGCCCTTCACCCCGCGGCGCTTCCACGCCGCGACCGCACTCACGGAGCAGCCCGTATGAACATCTCCGTCAACGGGGAGCCCCGGGACGTCCGGCCCGGCACGGCTCTCGACACCGTCGTGAGGTCGCTGACCGCCTCGCCCTCCGGGGTGGCCGCCGCCCTCAACGAAAACGTCGTCCCGCGCGCACAGTGGCCTTGCACACCGCTGTCCGAGGGGGACCGCGTGGAAGTCCTCACCGCCGTCCAAGGAGGCTGACGATGGCCGACGATCCGTTCGTCCTCGGTGGTACGTCCTTCACGTCCCGCCTGATCATGGGCACGGGCGGGGCGCCCAGCCTCGACGTGCTGGAGCGGTCGCTGGTGGCCTCCGGCACGGAGCTGACGACGGTCGCGATGCGCCGCGTGGACGCCTCGGTGCACGGCTCGGTGCTGTCCGTCCTCGACAAGCTCCGCATCCGGGTGCTGCCCAACACGGCGGGCTGCTTCACCGCCGGCGAGGCCGTCCTGACCGCCCGCCTCGCGCGCGAGGCGCTCGGCACGGACCTGATCAAACTGGAGGTCATCGCCGACGAGCGCACCCTGCTGCCGGATCCGATCGAGCTGCTGGACGCCGCCGAGACGCTGGTCGACGACGGTTTCACGGTGCTGCCGTACACCAACGACGACCCGGTGCTGGCGCGCAGGCTGGAGGACGCCGGCTGCGCGGCGATCATGCCGCTGGGCTCACCGATCGGCTCGGGGCTCGGCATCCGCAACCCGCACAACTTCCAGCTGATCGTCGAGCACGCGCGCGTGCCGGTGATCCTGGACGCGGGGGCCGGCACGGCGTCGGACGCGGCGCTGGCGATGGAGCTGGGGTGCGCGGGTGTGATGCTCGCCTCGGCGGTGACACGGGCCCGGGAGCCGGTGCTGATGGCCGACGCGATGCGGCACGCCGTGGAGGCGGGCCGGCTGGCGTACCGCGCCGGGCGCATCCCGAGGCGGCATTTCGCGCAGGCGTCCTCCCCCGCGGAGGGCAGGGCCGTCCTGGACCCGGAGCGGCCCGCCTTTCGCTAGACCGCCGGCGACACGTCACAGGTCGGCTGCAGTCCCGACCCGGATTCCGGCGGCGGGACAGGGGTGTCGGCGGTGACTCGTACACTCGCCTGCGTGGACACGACCCTTCAGGACCCCTTGGTCGGGCAGGTGCTCGACGGCCGGTACCGCATCGACGCGCGGATCGCGGTCGGCGGGATGGCCACGGTCTACCGGGCCGTGGACACCCGGCTCGACCGGGTCCTCGCGCTCAAGGTGATGCACCCCTCGCTCGCGGTCGACGGCTCGTTCGTCGAGCGGTTCATCCGCGAGGCGAAGTCCGTGGCCCGGCTGGCGCACCCGAACGTGGTGCAGGTCTTCGACCAGGGCACCGACGGCTCGTACGTCTACCTCGCCATGGAGTACGTGGCGGGCTGCACCCTGCGGGACGTGCTGCGCGAGCGCGGGGCCCTGCAGCCGCGCGCCGCCCTGGACATCCTGGAGCCGGTCCTGGCCGCGCTCGGCGCCGCGCACCGCGCCGGGTTCGTGCACCGCGACATGAAGCCCGAGAACGTCCTGATCGGGGACGACGGCCGGGTCAAGGTCGCCGACTTCGGCCTGGTCCGGGCCGTGGACACGGTGACGAACACCACCGGCACCGTCCTCGGCACGGTCTCGTACCTGGCCCCCGAGCAGGTAGAGGACGGCACCGCCGACCCCCGCGTCGACGTGTACGCGTGCGGCGTGATGCTCTTCGAGATGCTGACCGGCGACAAGCCGCACGAGGGCGACTCCCCGGCCGTGATCCTCTACAAGCACCTGCACGAGGACGTCCCGCCGCCCTCGGCCGCCGTGCCCGGCCTGGCCCACGAGCTGGACGAGATGGTCGCCTCGGCGACGGCCCGTACCCCGGAGATCCGCCCGTACGACGCGGTGGCGCTGCTCGCGCAGGTCCGCGACGGGCGCGCACGGCTGAGCCCGGACGAACTGGACGCGGTGCCGCCGCGGGCGCTCGCCCCGGACCACGACAACGCCGACGACCGGACGAGCGTGATCCCGCGGGTGCTGACCACCCCCACGCTCGACTTCACCCGGGCGGCCGCACCCCCGTCGGACCCGCTGCCCCCCGGTGAGGCCGGGGAGGGCTCCGAGGCCGCCCTCCACCGCACGAGCCGGCTCGCCTCCCCGCCCCCGCCTCCCCCGGCCCGGCGCCGCACGGGCTCCCGGCGCGGTCCCGTGTCGATCGTCGTCGCCGCCCTGCTCGCGGTGGGCCTGGTCGCCGGCTTCTGGTACATCAACTCGGGCCAGTTCACCAAGGTCCCGCCGCTGCTGACGAAGACCCAGGAGCAGGCCGAGGACCGGCTGGCGGACGCCGGTCTGGAGCTCGGCAAGGTCGAGCACGCCTACAGCGACACGGTGGAGCGCGGCCGGATCATCAGCACCGACCCGGAGCCCGGGGCGCGCATCCGGGGCAACGACGCGGTGAGCATCACCCTCTCCGACGGGCCCGAGACGGTGCGGGTGCCCGCGCTGGCGGGCCGGGAGCTGGACGAGGCCCGGTCCCGGCTCAAGGAGGACGGGCTGGAGCCGGGCATGGTCACGCGGGAGTTCAGCGAGGACGTGCGGCGCGGCTCGGTGATCTCCGCACGGCCGGCGGACGGCACTCAGGTGCGCGCGGGCTCGGCCGTCGCGCTCGTCGTCAGCAAGGGCAGCCCCGTGGACATCCCGGACGTCACCGGCTCCGACCTGGCCGACGCCAGGTCCGAACTGCAGGACGCCGGTCTCGAGGTGAAGATCGCCCCCGAGCGGGTCCACTCCTCGGAGTACGGCAAGGGCCAGGTCGTCGGCCAGACCCCCGGGCCGGGCGGCCGGGCCGCCCAGGGCGACACCGTGACGCTGACCCTGTCCAAGGGCCCCGAGATGATCGAGGTCCCGGACGTGGTCGGCGACAGCGTGGACGAGGCCAGGCAGGCACTGGAGGGCGCCGGATTCGAGGTCGACGAGGACCGCGGTCTGCTCGGCCTGTTCGGCGACACCGTCAGGGCGCAGTCCGTCGAGGGCGGCGAGACCGCGCCCAAAGGTTCGACGATCACCATCAGGATCAGGTGAGGGGCCCGGCGGGGAGCCCGTGGACGGGCCCGGCCCCGACGCATGGCACCCTGAACGGGTGAACCCTCAGCTGTCCGGCCCTTCCCGCAACCCCGTGGGCGGCCACGTCCCCGTGGCCGGCGGCCTCCACCGCATCGGTCTGTCCTACGCCCGTGACCTGCGGGCGGAGGCCGTCCAGGTCTTCGTCGCCAACCCGCGCGGCTGGGCCACCCCGGTGGGCGACCCCCGGCAGGACGAGGCGTTCCGCGCGGCCTGCGAGGCCGAGTCCCTCCCCGTGTACGTGCACGCCCCCTACCTGATCAACTTCGGCTCGCACACCGAGGCGACCGTGGAGCGGTCGGTGGAGTCGCTGCGGCACTCGCTGCGGCGCGGGCGGGAGATCGGGGCGCGCGGCGTGGTCGTGCACACCGGCAGCGCGACCGGGGGCCGGGAGCGGCCGGTGGCACTGCGGCAGGTCCGGGAGCGTCTGCTGCCGCTGCTCGACCAGCTGACCCACGACGACGACCCGTTCCTGCTGCTGGAGTCGACCGCCGGGCAGGGCGCCTCGCTGTGCAGCAGGACCGGGGACTTCGGCCCGTACTTCGAGGCCCTGGACGCCCACCCGATGCTGGGCGTGTGCCTGGACACCTGTCACATCTTCGCCGCCGGGCACGATCTGACCGGCCCCGACGGCATGCACCGGACACTGGACCTGCTGGTGGACACGGTCGGCGAGGGCCGGCTGAGGCTGATCCACGCCAACGACTCCAAGGATGTGGTGGGCGCCCACAAGGACCGGCACGAGAACATCGGCGTCGGCCACATCGGCGAGGACCCGTTCCGGGCACTGATGACCCACCCCGCGACCGAGGGCGTACCGCTGGTCATCGAGACGCCGGGCGGCAGGCAGGGGCACGCCGCGGACGTGGAGCGGCTGAAGAAGCTGCGCGACGGCTGAGGCGTCAGACGCCGGGCCCGTCCCCGGGCTCCTCCTGGTACGAGTAGCGCTGCTCCCGCCACGGGTCGCCGATGTTGTGGTAGCCGCGCTCCTCCCAGAAGCCGCGGCGGTCGGCGGTCATGTACTCCACGCCGCGCACCCACTTGGGGCCCTTCCAGGCGTACAGGTGCGGCACGATCAGGCGGAGCGGGAACCCGTGCTCGGCGGTGAGCAGTTCGCCGTCCTTGTGGGTGGCGAACAGGGTCTGGCCGGCGGCGAGGTCGGTCAGCCGGAGGTTGGAGCTGAATCCGTACTCGGCCCACACCATCACATGGGTGACGTCGTCCGCGGGCGGGGCGAGGTCGAGGATCGTGCGGGCGGGGACGCCGCCCCACTCGGCGCCCAGCATGCTGAACTTCGTGACGCAGTGCAGATCGGCCACGACGCTCGTGTGGGGCAGGGCCGTGAACTCCTCGTGGGTCCAGCAGTGCTTGCCGCCCTCGGCGGTGGCCCCGAAGACCCGGAACTCCCAGCGCTCGGGCCGGAACTTTGGCACGGGTCCGTAGTGCGTGACCGGCCAGCCGCGCTGCAGGCGCTGTCCCGGGGGCAGCACGGGCTGTGTCGCTCCCGACGAATCGTGCCCTTCTTCCGATTCGTGTCCCTGCGGCTGCCCCATGACTCCATCCTGACAGACCCCGGGTGATGCCCCTGACCGGGGTCACGCCGAACGCGACAAAAACAACTAAGCATGCCCTTACTTACTAAGTGAACACTTACTGGACGATCTTCGCGCCCAGTGGAATCATGCGGCGCAACCCGCCAGTCCCCCGCGTTGGAAGGAGCCTCTGCTATGCAGGGCGACCCCGAGGTCCTCGAATTCCTGAACGAACAGTTGACCGGCGAGCTGACCGCGGTCAACCAGTACTGGCTGCACTACCGGATCCAGGACAACAAGGGCTGGACCAAGCTCGCCAAGTACACGCGTGAAGAGTCCATGGACGAGATGAAGCACGCGGACACGCTCACCGAGCGCATCCTCATGCTGGACGGTCTGCCGAACTACCAGCGGCTCTTCCACGTGCGGGTCGGGCAGACGGTCACCGAGATGTTCCAGGCCGACCGGCAGATCGAGGTGGAGGCGATCGACCGCCTCAAGCGCGGGATCGAGGTGATGCGCAGCAAGGGGGACGTCACGTCGGCGAACATCTTCGAGGAGATCCTCGCGGACGAGGAGCACCACATCGACTACCTGGACACGCAGCTGGAGCTGATCGAGAAGCTCGGTGAGGCGCTGTACATCGCCCAGCAGATCGAGCAGCCGAGCTAGGACCCGCCCGTCAGGCGGCGTCCTCCAGGCCGGTGAGCACCGGCCGGCCCTGGTCGGCCGGCTCGCGGCGGGGGCACGCGCCCCGGCCGAGGATCGACTGGATCCGGCGCACGCAGGACCCGCAGTCCGTACCCGCCTCGCAGGCGGAGGCGATCTGGCGGGGGGTGCCGGCGCCGTTGTCCGCGTGCTGCTTGACCTGCTGCTCGGTGACACCGAAACAACTGCAGACGTACACGCGGTCCACCTCCCGACGGGGTCGTTCTCTGGCGCCGTCCCCGATGATCGGTGAGGCTAACCTAACCTTACCTGCCGGGTCCGGGCCGCAACAGTGGAGAGGGGCGCGGATCGTGTGATCCGCGCCCCAGTCCGTGCCCTCGAAACGGAACCCCTACTGGTCCCGGTACATCTCCGCCACGAGGAACGCCAGGTCGAGCGACTGGCTGCGGTTCAGGCGCGGGTCGCAGGCCGTCTCGTAGCGCTGGTGCAGGTCGTCGACGAAGATCTCGTCGCCGCCGCCGACGCACTCGGTGACGTCGTCGCCGGTGAGCTCCACGTGGATGCCGCCCGGGTGCGTGCCGAGCGCCTTGTGGACCTCGAAGAAGCCCTTGACCTCGTCGAGCACGTCGTCGAAGCGGCGGGTCTTGTGCCCGGAGGCCGCCTCGAAGGTGTTGCCGTGCATCGGGTCGGTCACCCAGGCCACGGTGGCACCCGAGGCGGTGACCTTCTCGACCAGCTCGGGGAGCTTGTCGCGGACCTTGTCGGCGCCCATGCGCACGATGAAGGTCAGCCGGCCCGGCTCCCGCTCGGGGTCGAGGCGGTCGATGTACTGCAGCGCCTCCTCGGCGGTGGTCGTCGGACCCAGCTTGATGCCGACGGGGTTGCGGATCTTCGAGGCGAACTCGATGTGCGCGTGGTCCAGCTGCCGGGTGCGCTCACCGATCCACACCATGTGCCCGGAGACGTCGTACAGGCTGCCCGTGCGCGAGTCGACCCGGGTCAGGGCGGACTCGTAGTCGAGCAGCAGCGCCTCGTGGGAGGCGTAGAACTCGACCGTCTTGAACTCCTCCGGGTCGGCCCCGCAGGCGTGCATGAAGTTGAGCGCCTGGTCGATCTCGCGCGCCAGCTGTTCGTAGCGCTGCCCCGACGGGGACGACTTCACGAAGTCCTGGTTCCAGGCGTGCACCTGGCGCAGGTCGGCGTAGCCGCCGGTGGTGAAGGCGCGCACCAGGTTCAGCGTGGAGGCGGAGGCGTGGTACATCCGCTTCAGCCGCTCGGGGTCCGGGACCCGGGCCTCCTCGGTGAACTCGAAGCCGTTGACGGAGTCGCCGCGGTAGGTCGGCAGCGTCACGCCGTCGCGGGTCTCGATCGGCTTGGAGCGCGGCTTGGAGTACTGGCCGGCGATACGGCCGACCTTGACGACCGGCACGGAGGCGGCGTACGTCAGCACGGCGCCCATCTGGAGCAGCGTCTTCAACTTCGCCCGGATGTGCTCGGCGGACACCGCCTCGAAGGATTCGGCGCAGTCACCGCCCTGGAGCAGAAACGCCTCACCTCGCGCAACCGCCGCCATACGCGCGCGCAGCTGGTCACACTCGCCGGCGAACACGAGCGGGGGATACATTTCAAGCTCGGCGATCACATCGCGCAGAGCCTCGGCATCCGGGTACTCGGGCTGCTGCGCCGCAGGCAGTTTTCGCCAGGTCGCCTGATCGGCGACGCTTTGAGAATCAGCGTTCACGGTCACGCGCACCACAGTACGCGGTCGCATAGGCCGTCCATTCCGGCGCTCAACAAATGAGACGAGGGCCTCTCCGCCCGGCGGCGGAGAGGCGGATCCGGCATCCCCGCAGTGGCGGGGAGCACCGCGCCCATGTGAAGCAGCGTCCTCAGCCTGGGGCCATCCCCGCGCCGACGGGGAACACCACCTGTAACGACGCGAGACCGCACATGTCACGCGTCGCATCGTGTAGCGTGCCTGCCGTGTTCGCGCACTCGATCCAGACCTGGTGGTGGACCGCTCATCCGGCGGCCCACTGACTGCGCGTACGCACAGACTTCGCGAAGGCCGCCCGAGGGGCGGCCTTCGGTGTTCCCGGGGTCCGTTCCTCTCTCCCCGAGAAGGAGCACGGACCCATGAACCTGCTCGGCTTGCTGGACGACCCCCGTCCGTTCGCCCTGCTCCGCCGCCGTACCCCGGGCCACGACCACGAGCTGGTCGAGGTCCTGATCGGCCCGGTCGCCGTCTGCGACCGCCTCGCCGACCTGCCCGACGAGAGCCTCGCGCTCGTCCCCTTCCGCCAGATCCGCGAGCGCGGCTTCGATGTCCGCGACGACGGCACGCCCCTGCTCGCGCTGACGCCAGAGGAGTCGTACACCGTCCCGCTCGCCGACGCCCTCGAACAGCTCCCGGCGCACGAGGTGCGCGTCAACGGCGGTCGCTTCGACATCACCGACGAGGAGTACGCGCGGATCGTCGGCCGGGTGCTGGACGAGGAGATCGGCCGGGGGGAGGGCGCGAACTTCGTGATCCGGCGGACGTACGTGGGTGAGATCCCCGGGTTCGGGCGGGCCGACGCGCTGGCGCTGTTCCGGCGGTTGCTGCAGGGCGAGCGGGGCGCGTACTGGACGTTCGCCGTGCACACCGGGGACGGGCGGGAGACGGGTGGGCGGACCCTCGTCGGCGCCAGCCCCGAGGTGCACGTCCGGATGTCCGGCGGAACCGTCGTCATGAACCCGATCAGCGGCACCTACCGCTACCCCGCCGAGGGCCCGACGCCCGAGCACCTGTTCGGCTTCCTCGCCGACGGCAAGGAGGTGGAGGAGCTGTCGATGGTCGTCGACGAGGAGCTCAAGATGATGTGCACCGTCGGCGACATGGGCGGGGTCGTGGTCGGGCCCCGGCTGAAGGAGATGGCCCATCTCGCGCACACCGAGTACGAACTGCGCGGCCGGTCCTCGCTGGACGTGCGGGAGGTGCTGAGGGAGACCCTGTTCGCGGCGACCGTCACGGGCTCGCCGGTGCAGAACGCATGCCGGGTGATCGAGCGGCACGAGACCGGCGGGCGGGGCTACTACTCCGGGGCGCTGGCGCTCGTCGGCCGGGACGCGGGCGGGGCCCAGACCCTCGACTCCCCCATCCTGATCCGCACCGCCGACATCGACGCCGGCGGACGGCTGCGGGTATCGGTCGGCGCGACCCTGGTGCGCGGCTCGGATCCGCGCAGCGAGGTCGCCGAGACCCACGCGAAGGCGGCGGGTGTGCTGGCGGCGCTGGGGGTCGCTCCTTCCCGTCCGCGCGCGGAGGCCGTCCGGCCGAAACTGGCCGACGACCCCCGGGTCCGGGCGGCGCTGGACGGGCGCCGGGCCTCACTGGCGCCCTTCTGGCTGCGGATGCAGGAGCGGTCCGCTGAACTGGCGGGCCACGCCCTGGTCGTCGACGGGGAGGACACCTTCACGGCGATGCTCGCGCACGTGCTGCGGGCCGGCGGGCTGGAGGTGACCGTGCGGCGGTACGACGAGCCGGGACTGCGCCGGGCGGTGCTCGGGCACGCGGGGCCGGTGGTGCTCGGGCCCGGGCCGGGCGATCCGTCGGACACGGCGGATCCGAAGATGCGGTTCCTGCGCGCCCTGACGGCCGAGGTGATCCGGGCCGGGGGGCAGGGCGTGCTGGGCGTCTGTCTCGGGCACGAGCTGATCGCGGCCGAGCTGGGGCTGGACATCGTGCGCAAGGACGTGCCGTACCAGGGGGCGCAGACGGTGATAGAGCTGTTCGGGCGGCGGGAGACCGTCGGCTTCTACAACAGCTTCGTGGCGCGCTGCGACGACGGGGCGGCGGCCGAGCTGTCGGCCCACGGGGTCGAGGTCTCCCGCGCCGCGAACGGGGAGCTGCACGCGCTGCGCGGACCGGGCTTCGCCGGGGTGCAGTTCCACCCGGAGTCGGTGCTGACGCTGAACGGGGCGCGGATCGTGCGGGAGCTGGTGGGGCAGCTGCGGGACACGAGCACGCCCACGGCGTAGCCGGGGTCCGGCCGGGGCCGCGCCGCCCCGGCCGGAGCCGACCGGGCCCGGAGCGCCGGCCCCGCCGCCTCGGACAGTCCCCGGGCCGTGCGGCGTCTCACTCGTCGTCGAGGCCGCGCTCGATGGCGTACCGGACCAGTTCCACGCGGTTGTGAAGGTGGAGCTTGCCCAGGGTGTTCTGGACGTGGTTCTGCACCGTGCGGTGGGAGATCACCAGGCGTTCGGCGATCTGTTTGTAGCTCAGGCCCTTGGCCACCAGGCGCAGCACCTCGGTCTCGCGGTCGGTGAGCCGGGGCGCCTTCGGCTCGTCGGCGGCGGGGGCCGGTTCGGAGGCCAGGCGGCGGTACTCGCCGAGGACCAGTCCGGCCAGGCCGGGGGTGAAGACGGGGTCGCCGGCGGCCGTCCGGCGGACCGCGTCCTGGAGCTCCTCGGTGGAGGCCGACTTCAGCAGGTACCCGGTCGCCCCGGACTTCACGGCCTCCAGGACGTCGGCGTGCTCGCCGCTGGCGGACAGCACCAGCACGCGCAGGGCCGGGTTCGCCGCCACGACCTCCTTGCAGACCTGGACGCCGGGTTTGCCGGGGAGGTTCAGGTCGAGCACGAGGACGTCGGGCCCGGCGGCCTGGGCGCGGCGCACGGCCTGCTCGCCGTCGCCCGCGGTGGCGACCACCTCGAAGCCCGACTCCGCCAGGTCGCGGGCGACGGCGTCACGCCACATGGGATGGTCGTCGACCACCATGACCTTGATCGGGCCCTCCTGCCGGTCGTCCGTCGTCCCCGTCATCGCTGCTCCGCCTTCCCCCGTGGGTCCTTCGCGTCCCGCGTGCCCTTCGGCACCTTCAACTCGACCTCCGTGCCCTGGCCCGGCACCGAGATCAGCTCCGCGCTGCCGCCCAGGTCGCGCAGCCGGCCGCGGATCGACAGGGCGACCCCGAGCCGCCCCTCGCCCTCGGCCTGGGCGAGCCGGCCCTCGGGGATGCCGGGGCCGTCGTCCCGGACGGTGACGATCACCTCGTCCGGCTCGTCCTCGACCAGGATCCAGGCACGCGCCCCGTCCCCGGCGTGCTTGCGGACGTTGTCCAGGGCGGCCCCGACCGCCGCGGCCAGCTCGCGGGCCGCGGCCGGCGCCAGCGGCACGGGCGCGCCGGGCTCGGCGAGGCTGACCCTGGAACCGGCGTACGGGGCGAGCAGGGCGCGCAGGTCGGCCGGGCCGCTCTCCCGCGGCTCCTCCTCGACGGCGCGTACCACCGCGCCCTGCGCGGCGTCCTCCGAGACCCGGGAGACCGGCACCAGCCCGCCGGAGACCAGGGTGCGCAGCGCGACCTCCTGCTCGCCGGCCATCCGGCCCAGCTCCGCCGCCTCGCCGCCGATCACCGCGCCGCGCCGCTGCACCATGGCCAGCACCTGCAGCACGCTGTCGTGGATGTCCCGGGCGAGCCGCTCCCGCTCCCGCGTGGCGGCCTCGATCTCCAGGGCGCGGGCGAGGGTGCGCTCGGAGGCGCGGGCGACCTCGACGACGTAGCCGATGGCGACGGAGGCGATGCAGACCAGGATGACGTTGTGGACGGTGTCCCGGGCCGGGGCGCCGCGCTCGACGAGGTTCGCGACGGCCACCAGGCCGGAGGCGAGGGCCGCCCAGCGCCAGCCGCCCTTGATGGCGCAGGCCAGGACGGCACCGGCGGTCCAGATCGACGGCAGGGTCGGGCCGCCCGCCTGGACCCGCTCGTGGGCGTCGGCGAGGGGTGTGAGGAGGATGCCGGTGACGGCGACGGTCAGGTCGGCGGCGAGGAACCGCTTGGTGCAGCGGGCGGCGTTCGCGACCAGGGGCAGCGTGGCCAGGGTCCACACGCCGAGCACGGTGTAGTAGCCGACGGCGACCCAGGGGCGGGGGAACTCGTCGTAGGCGGTGGTGAACAGGCCGACCGCGTACAGCAGGGTGAGCACCCGGTAGGCGGTGAGGGCACGCCACAGCGGCTGCTCGACCGACATCCTCATCACCCGCTCGCGTCCGGCCATGTCCCCCACCACCCCGGGCTGAGCCCCGGCTAGGGCTCGGTCCGCCGCTGCTCCGCCTGCTGGTCCTCGGCCCGGTTCCCGGCGGCCGTCTCCCGGCCGGCCGCCCGGTCCCGCTCGGCCTTCTCCTCCTCGGCCTTCTCCTCCTCGGCCTTCTCCTCCTCGGCCTTCTCCTTCTCGGCCCGTTCCTTCTCCGCGCGGGCGAGCGCGGCCCTGGCCGCCTTCTCGGCCTCCTTCTCCGCCTTCGCCGCCTCCGCGAGCTGCCGCTTCATGGCCGTCGCGTACATGTCGACGTACTCCTGGCCGGAGAGCCGCATGATCTCGTACATGACCTCGTCGGTCACCGCGCGGAGCACGAACCGGTCGTGCTCCATGCCCTGGTAGCGGCTGAAGTCCAGCGGCTTGCCGATCCGGATGCCCGGCCGCATCAGCTTCGGCACGACCTTGCCGGGCGGCTGGATCTTCTCCGTGTCGATCATGGCGACCGGGATGACGGGCGCGCCGGTGGCGAGCGCCACGCGCGCGAGGCCGCCCGGCTTGCCACGGTAGAGCCGGCCGTCGGGCGAGCGGGTCCCCTCCGGGTAGATCCCGAAGAGCTCGCCGCGCTCCAGCACCTCGACGCCGCTCCTGATGGCGGCCTCCCCCGCGCCGCGCGCACCGGAGCGGTCCACGGGCAGCTGGCCGACCCCCTTGAAGAAGGCGGCCGTCAACCGGCCCTTGACCCCGGGCGTGGTGAAGTACTCCGCCTTCGCGATGAACGTGACCTTGCGGTCCAGCACCGCGGGCAGGAAGAACGAGTCCGAGAAGGACAGGTGGTTGCTCGCCAGGATCGCGGGGCCCTCGGCGGGGACGTTCTCCAGGCCTTCCACCCAGGGCCTGAAGGCGACCTTCAGCGGTCCCCCCACAGCGACCTTCATCGCGCCGTACAACAACCGAGTGCCTCCTGTATGTGTCGATCAGACCTTAACCCGGAGCGCCGCCAAAGGCTCCTGCGGCCCTGGTCGGTGTCAGTGCGGTCGCGTACCGTGAAGGTCCCGCGAACGCCGTGCGACTCCTTCCATGACGTTCCGTGACATCCCTGATCGTGTCCGTCCCTTCTCACGACCTGGAGGCCGAAGGTGCCGGTCCTCGCCGGAGCCGAGCCGTTTCGCCACGAGGGCGGGGAGGTCGCCGTCCTCCTCTGCCACGGCTTCACCGGTTCCCCGCAGTCGCTGCGCCCCTGGGCGGAGTACCTCGCCGAACACGGCCTGACCGTCTCCCTGCCGCTGCTGCCCGGGCACGGCACACGCTGGGAGGACCTGCGGATCACGGGCTGGCAGGACTGGTACGCGGAGGTGGACCGCGAGCTGCGCCTGCTGCGCGAGCGCAGCGCGCAGGTCTTCGTCGCCGGTCTGTCCATGGGCGGCGCCCTGGCCCTGCGGCTCGCCGCCCAGCACGGCGACGCCGTCAGCGGCGTGGTCGTGGTGAACCCGGCGAACAAGGTGCACGGCCTGGCCGCGCACGCCCTGCCGGTGATCCGCCACCTCGTCCCGGCCACCAAGGGCATCGCCAGCGACATCGCCAAGCCGGACAGCAGGGAGCTCGGCTACGACCGGGTGCCGCTGCACGCGGCGCACTCCCTGCGGCAGTTCTTCCGGATCGTCGACGGCGAGCTGCCGCAGGTCACCCAGCCGGTGCTGCTGCTGCACAGCCCGCAGGACCACGTGGTGCCGCCCGCCGACTCCGCGCGTGTCCTCAGCCGCATCTCCTCGACGGACGTCCGGGAGGTCCTGCTGGAACAGAGCTACCACGTCGCCACGTTGGACCATGACGCGGACCGGATCCACGAGGAGAGCCTCGCGTTCATCGGCCGGCTCGCGTCCGGCCCCGCCCAGGAGCCCGGTCCCGGCAAGGAAGGGACGACCGCAGGTGGCTGAGCACGACTCCGACCGCGAGGGCCGCGAGCCCGACGAGAAGGGTGTCCCGTTCGACGAGGAGGCCGCGTGGGCGGCGATCGTCGCCGGGTACGGCGAGGAGCCGCCGGACCCGCCGGGTGCCAAGCCCTTCAAGTCGGTCGAGGACCTCGCGCTGCTGGAGTCCCCGACCAACGACGACCGGTCCGCCCCGGCCGGCGCCGGACCGGCGGCCGGTGACGCCCGCAAGCCCGGCGAGCCGGACGGGCCGGAGCCCAAGGGCACCCGGGAGGCCGGGGCCGCCGCGGACGAGCCGGTGAAGCCGCTCGGCGGTTCGGTCTCCTTCGCGCCCGGGGTCGGCCCGCGCGACTACACCGCGCCCGCGCCGGCCGAGGACGACTTCGACGAGGACGACGAGGGGCACTTCGTCCCGCCGGAGCCGCCGCCGCTGCCGGCCGCCGACGTCACCGCGAGGTTCGCCTGGCTCGGGGTGCTCGGCGGCCCGGTGCTGCTCCTGCTGGCCGTGCTGCTCGGCTGGGATATGACCTGGTGGCTGGCGACCCTGGGGATCGGCGGGTTCCTCGGCGGGTTCGCCACGCTGGTGATGCGGATGCGCACGGACGACGAGGACGACGGCGACCCGGGGCGCGGCGCGGTCGTCTAGGGACGGACGGAATATGCCGTGACGACAGGCTCTAGGAAGCAGGCACTCTGAGGGCGGCCAGGACCGGAAGGTGGTCGGTGGCCGCGTTCAGGTCCGCCTCGGTCACCCCGGGGTGGCCGAGCGGGACGCCGCAGCCCAGCACCTCGACGCCCCCGGTCGCGAAGATCGCGTCAATGCGCTGGCAGGGGTCGGCGGGGGTCCAGGTGTGCTCACCGCCCCAGGGTGCCGCGGCCCGGCAGTCGGTCAGCCGCTCGGCGAGCCGGCGGAAGGCGGGGCCCTCGGGGCGCTCGTTCAGGTCGCCGCCGGCGATCGCGTGGTCCACTCCCAGGCCGGTCAGCCGGTCCAGCAGCAGGCCGGCCTGCTGGAGGCGTTCGTCCTTCTGCAGCGAGAGGTGGCAGCTCAGGACGCCGAGGCGGGTGTCGGCGAAGCGGACGACCGCGAGGGCGAAGCCGCGGCGGTGCAGTCCGGGCGTGGGAGGCAGGAGCACGTCCTGGGTCCGCTCGACGGTGGCCCGCAGGGAGCAGAGGATCGCGGGGCCCGTGGTGGTGGCGCCGCCGGTGAGGACCACGAGGTCGCAGGCGCGGGCCAGCCGGGCGAGTTTCTTGCGCCAGCGGAAGAAGCGGGGGGCTTCCTGGATGAGGACGAGGTCGGGCGCACAGGCCCTGATCACCCGGGCCAGGGCGTCCGTGTCGTCCCGCATCGAACGGATGTTGTAGCTGAGGACCCTGATGACCGCGGAACCGTCGGGTTCGGTACGGGAGTCGGGGAGCAGGGGCATGTGATCAATCTACGCCCGGGAGCTCGGGGCGCGGGGGTGTACGCGAAGGCCGGCCGGGTGCGGCCGGTCGCGCGGTGTCCCGCGCCCCCGGGAGCGGCGGCGCGTCACACGATCGGGTCGGGCTCCCTGGCCAGGTCGGCCGCGCCCACCAGGCCCGCCTTGTTGCCCAGTTCCGCGGCGCGGACCTCGGCCACCGGGCGCCAGTTGCCGCCCACCAGCCAGCGCTTGTAGGACTTGCGGATCGGGCCCAGGACCAGTTCGCCCTCGTCGGAGAGACCGCCGCCGACGATGAACGCCGAGGGGTCGAAGAGGGAGGCGAGGTCGGCCAGGCCCGCGCCGACCCAGCGGGCCAGCTCGCGGTAGGAGTCGACGGCGACGCGGTCGCCCTGGCGGGCGGCCATGGAGATGTGCTTGCCCTCGATGCCGTCGGGCGTGCCGTCACCGAGGCCGAGCAGCGTCTCGGCGTTCTCCGGGGTGGCGTTGGCGCGCTGCTTGGCGTACCTCACCAGCGCCCGGCCCGAGGCGTACTGCTCCCAGCAGCCCTGCGAGCCGCAGCCGCACAGCAGGCCGTCCGGCACCATGCGGATGTGGCCGAACTCGGCGGCCACGCCGAAGTGCCCGCGGCGCAGCTTGTTGCCGATGATGATGCCGCCGCCGAGGCCGGTGCCGAGGGTGATGCAGATGACGTTGCGGTGGCCCTTGCCCGCGCCGAACTTGTACTCGCCCCACGCCGCGGCGTTGGCGTCGTTCTCGACGACCACCGGGAGGCCCACGCGGGCCTCGACCTTCTGCTTGAGCGGCTCGTTGCGCCAGTGGATGTTGGGCGCGAAGTACACCTCGGAGCGCTGCCGGTTGACGTAGCCGGCGGCGCCGATGCCCACGCCGACGATGTCGTGTCCGGCACGCGCTCCGTCCACGGCCGATGCGATGGCGTCCACGATGCCCTCGGGCGTGCCCGGGGTCGGCACCTTGTGGGTCGAGAGGATGTTGCCTTCCTCGTCGACCACGCCGGCCGCGATCTTCGTGCCGCCGATGTCGACGCCGATGGTGAGTCCCATGAATCCCTCAGTTTCGGTCGAGCCCCGCTAGGGGCAACGGTACCCGAGGCCCTGGGGTCGGGTTCCTGTCGTCCGCACGCTGGGCACACCCGGCGGCCGTGCACCGGGTTCCGCTCGTCCGGGTCCGAGGGGATCAGTCGAGGTCGATGCGCTGCCCGGGACCGGTGCCGTCCCCGGGGTCGCGGCGTTCGTCCTCGTCGCGGGGGTCGTCGTGGTCGTCGCGGCCGGTCCAGCGGCGCTCCTGGCCCTGGACGGCGGAACGGTAGGCCGCGAGCAGTTCGCCGCCGGCGCTCGCCAGGTGGTCGAAGACGTCGGGGTTGCGTTCGATGACCGGTTCCACCGCGGCCCGGGCCTGCTGGACGACCTGCCGCACGGCCTGCTGGGCCGCCGGTCCCGCGACCGCGCCGAACAGCGGGGACTGCAGGGTGGACAGCTTGTCCGCGACGGCGTCGACGAGCTTCTTCAGCTCCTCCGCCGCGGAGCCGGGGGGCGGGCCGTAGCGGGTGCGGCGGCGGGCCTTCTCCGCTTCGAGGTCCTCGGCGCAGGCGGTCGCCCAGGCGTCGGCGTCGGTCACCCGCACCTCGTCGGCGGCATCTTCACGGGCGTCGCCGGACGGGGGGAGCTCTTCGCTCATGACGGACTCCTGACTACGGTTCGTCCCTCCGACGGTACCCGAACGGGCGTACCGGCCGCCGCGTCACCGGGTCTGCGGCCAGAGCCTCGGGTCGGGTGCGAAGCGGACGCGCAGTCCGCCGTCGCGCAGGGCGGCGCCGTCGACGGTGCAGCGGCGCAGCGCGGAGGGCAGCGGGACGATCCGGCGGAACGGGCCCGCGGTGACCACGAGTTCGTCGCCGCGACGCACCAGGTCGAGTTCCTCGCGTATGGCGCCGGGCAGGGGGATGTGCCAGACGAGCACGCCGTCCTCGGCGATCCGGTCGGCCACGGTCCACTCGACGGCGGGGGGCTCCCCGTCGGCGCCGGGGACGTCGAGGGCGGTGAGGTCGTCGGTGCCGCGCGGGTCGCGGCCGAGGTGTGCGACGGTGCGGACGTCGTGCGTCTGGCGCCACTGCTCGAGAGTCTTGCGCTGCTGGGCGACCGGTCCGGCCAGCCAGGCGTCCGGCGAGGCCTCGGGAAGGACGCGGTTGGCGATCACGAGGTCGGTGCCGAGGCCGCGCAGGGCGAGTCCGAGGCCCGCGGTGCGCAGGGCCTCGGCGCCGGCCGGGCCGGGCTCGGCGACCAGCCGGACGGCGGTGTCCCGGTCGGCGAGGAGCGCCTCGACGGCGGCCAGTTCGGTGTCCCAGCGGGCGGCCGTCTCGTACAGCCACTCGGCGGGCGTGGGGACACCGGCGAGCCGGCCCAGGACGGGGCGCAGGGCGCGGGCCGCCTGGCGTTCGGGCGGGAGCAGGCGGCGCAGGTAGCGGCGCAGCTCCCCGGGCAGCGCGAGCAGGGCGAGGGCCCGCGGGGCCGGGGGCAGGTCGACGACGAGGAGGTCGTGCCGCTCCGACAGCGCGGCGTCGCGCAGGGCGCGCAGCAGGGCGAGTTCCTCCGCGCCGGGCAGGGCGGTGAGCTCCTCCGCGTCGAGGCGGGAGGCGCCGAGCAGGCCGAGGGCGGAGGAGGCGCGGTCCTGCAGGGCGGTGAGGTCCTCGCGGAAGTCCCGGGCGGGGTCGGGGCGCCAGGCGGTGAGGTGCTCGGCGGCCTTGACCGGTACGGGCCCGGTCGGCACGCCGAGGGCTGCACCGAGGGAGTCGGCGGGGTCGGTGCCGAGCACGAGGGTGTCCGTGCCCCGCGCCGCCGCGGCCAGGGCGGTCGCGGCCGCGAGCGTGGTACGACCGCTGCCGCCGGGGCCGGTGATCAGGAGGGTGCGCATGGGTCCGAACGGTACCCGGCGTGCGACGGGGGACCCGGTGTCGCCGCCGGGACGGTCACACGCCGGACTCGACGCGCTTCTTCAGACCCGCCAGCGCCCGGTCGATGATGACCTTCTCCGCCTTGCGCTTGATCATGCCGAGCATGGGGATCTTGACGTCGACGGTGAGTGCGTACGTGACCTCCGTGCCGCCCGTGCCCGCCGGCTTGAGCAGGTACGTGCCGTCGAGGGAGCGCAGCATCTGGGACTTCACCAGCGTCCAGGACACCTCGTTGTCGCCGGTCCAGGTGTAGCCGAGGACCTGGTCGTCCTTGATCGCGCCGGCGTCCATGACGAGGCGGACCTGCTCGGCGCGGCCCTGCGCGTCGGTCTTGAGGACCTCCGCCTCCTTCACCTCGCCGGTCCAGTCCGGGTAGCGCGCGAAGTCGGCGATGACCGCCATGACATCGGCCGGGGCCGCCTCGATGGTGATGCTCGAGCTGGTGTGTTCCGCCATCGCTGTGGCTCCTCCAGATGCGGGCCGGTAAGAGGTCGTGGTGCGTGCGTGCAGCGTGAAGGCTACCGCGCACGGGACCGGCCGATCTCACCCGACCTGCGGGGTCGTCACCATTCCAGCGCCCACGGCGTGCCGGTCCCCGCGAAGTGGCCCACGTTCACGCATTCGGTCGCCCCGATCCGCATCCTGCGCACCAGTGGCTGGTGCACGTGCCCGAAGAGGGAGTAGCGGGGGCGGGTGCGGCGGATGGCGTCCAGCAGGGCCCGGCTGCCCCGCTCGAAGCGGCGCGCGACCGTGTCGTAGACCAGCTCGGGCACCTCGGGCGGGATGTGCGTGCACAGCACGTCGACCTCCCCGACCGCCTCGAGCTTGGCCGCGTACTCCTCGTCGCTGATCTCGTAGGGCGTGCGCATCGGCGAGCGCAGGCCGCCGCCGACGAAGCCGAAGACCCGGCCGCCGATCTCCACGCGCTGGCCGTCGACGACGGTCGTGCCGGGGCCGGCGTACTCCTGCCACAGACGCGGGATGTCGACGTTGCCGTAGGTGGCGTACGTCGGAGTGGGGAACGCGGCGAACATCTCGGCGTACTGCTTGCGGACCGCCTTCTCGATCACCGAGGCGCGGTCCTCGCCGACGCCGGCCCACAGCCGGGCGCCGAACGCGCGGGCCTCCTCGAAGCGGCGGGCGGTGCGCAGGGCGACGATGCGGTCGGCGTTCTCGACGCCGAACAGGTCGGGGAAGATCCCGCGCGAGTGGTCGGCGTAGTCGAGGAAGAGGACGAGGTCGCCCAGGCAGATGAGCGCGTCGGCGCCCTCGCCGGCCCGGGCCAGATCACGGGCGTTGCCGTGGACGTCGCTGACCACGTGCACGCGCGTCCTGCTGTTTCCGGCTGGTGTGGGTGCCATGGCGATCAAGGGTAGGCCGGGCGCCGCAGTCGTGAACAGTGGCGGCCCTACCTGCGGTTACTGGCCACTGATTCCGTGGGTGGACTACTGTGCGCGAAGAAGCACCCGATGTGTGACGCAGCGAACATCTCGACGCGACCCCCTGTCGGAGAAGCCATACCGGCGGGTAACGTCCGGGCAGTCCAGTCGTGCCCCGCATCTCAACAAGTGAATGCGGGAGCACCTGCCCGAGCCTTGGACCGCACCGTCGCAGCACACACCGTCGTGGCGCCGGCGCCCTGTGAGGAGCAGCAGTCTTGCGCGAGTTCAGCCTTCCGGCTTTGTACGAGGTCCCCGCGGACGGGAACCTGACCGACATCGTCCGCAGAAACGCCGCGCAGCACCCGGACGTCACCGTGATCGCCCGCAAGGCCGGCGGCGGCTGGCAGGACGTCTCGGCCACGGAGTTCCTCACCGAGGTGCACGCGGCGGCCAAGGGCCTGATCGCCGCCGGGGTCCAGCCGGGCGACCGGGTGGGCCTGATGTCCCGCACGCGCTACGAGTGGACGCTGCTCGACTTCGCGATCTGGAGCGCCGGCGCGGTGACCGTGCCGGTGTACGAGACCAGCTCGCCGGAGCAGGTGCAGTGGATACTCGGCGACTCGGGCGCCACCGCGTGCGTCGTGGAGTCGGGCGGCCACGCGGCCGCCGTCGAGTCGGTGCGCGACCGGCTGCCCGCGCTCAAGCACGTGTGGCAGATCGAGGGCGGCGGCGTGGACGAGCTGCGCCGGCTCGGCCGGGACGTCACGGACGAGACGGTCGAGGAGCGCAGCTCCATCGCCCGGGCCGACGACGCGGCGACCATCGTCTACACCTCCGGCACCACCGGCCGTCCCAAGGGCTGTGTGCTCACCCACCGCAGCTTCTTCGCCGAGTGCGGCAACATCGTGGAGCGGCTGCGCCCGCTGTTCCGCACGGGCGAGTGCTCGGTGCTGCTGTTCCTGCCCCTCGCGCACGTCTTCGGCCGGCTGGTGCAGATCGCGCCGATGATGGCGCCGATCAAGCTCGGCTGCGTCCCGGACATCAAGAACCTCACCGACGAGCTGGCCGCGTTCCGCCCGACCCTGATCCTCGGCGTGCCGCGCGTCTTCGAGAAGGTCTACAACTCGGCGCGCTCCAAGGCCCAGGCCGACGGCAAGGGCAAGATCTTCGACAAGGCCGCCGACACCGCGATCGCCTACAGCAAGGCGCTGGACACCCCCTCGGGCCCGTCCCTCGGCCTGAAGATCAAGCACAAGGCGTTCGACAAGCTCGTCTACGGCAAGCTCCGCGCGGTCCTCGGCGGGCGGGGCGAGTACGCCATCTCCGGCGGCGCCCCGCTCGGCGAGCGCCTGGGGCACTTCTTCCGCGGCATCGGCTTCACGGTCCTGGAGGGCTACGGCCTGACCGAGACCTGCGCCGCCACCGCGTTCAACCCCTGGGACCGGCAGAAGATCGGCACGGTCGGGCAGCCGCTGCCCGGCTCGGTGGTCCGGATCGCCGACGACGGCGAGGTGCTGCTGCACGGGGAGCACCTGTTCAAGGAGTACTGGAACAACCCCGGCGCCACCGCGGAGGCCCTGGCCGACGGCTGGTTCCACACCGGTGACATCGGCACCCTCGACGAGGACGGCTACCTGCGGATCACCGGCCGCAAGAAGGAGATCATCGTCACCGCGGGCGGCAAGAACGTCGCCCCGGCCGTGATCGAGGACCGCATCCGGGCGCACGCGCTGATCGCGGAGTGCATGGTGGTGGGCGACGGGCGGCCCTTCGTGGGCGCGCTGGTCACCGTCGACGAGGAGTTCCTGGGCCGCTGGTGCGCGGACCACGGCAAGCCGGAGGGTTCCACCGCGGCGTCGCTGTGCGAGGACCCGGACCTGCTGGCCGCGATCCAGGCGGCGGTCGACGACGGCAACGCCGCGGTGTCGAAGGCGGAGTCGGTGCGCAAGTTCCGCGTCCTGCCCTCCCAGTTCTCCGAGGATTCGGGCCACCTGACCCCGTCGCTGAAGCTGAAGCGGAACGTGGTGGCCAAGGACTACGCGCACGAGATCGAGGCGCTGTACGCGAAGTGACCCCTCGGGGCGCCCCCGGGATGCTCTAGAGCAGCTCCTCGAGGCGCTCCGCCAGCAGGTCCCAGCGCCATTTCTCCTCGACCCAGGCCCGGCCCCGCTCACCCATCCTGCGGCGCAGCTCGGCGTCGCCCAGGAGCGCGACGACGCGCTCGGCCGCGTCCTCGGGGGAGCCGCCCCGCACGACCCAGCCGGTCTCGCCGTCCAGGACCGCGTCGGGCGCGCCGCCGGAGTCACCGGCGACGACGGGCAGGCCCGTCGCGGAGGCCTCCAGGTAGACGATGCCGAGGCCCTCGACGTCGAGGCCGCCGCGACGGGTCCGGCAGGGCATCGCGAAGACGTCCCCGGCGCCGTAGTGGGCCGGGAGTTCGGACCAGGGCACGGCCCCGGTGAAGCGCACCGCGCAGGCGACGCCGGTCTCGTGCGCGAGGCGCCGCAGGTCCTTCTCGTACGGGCCGCCGCCGACGATCAGCAGCACGGTGTCCGGCTCGGCCGCCAGGATGCGGGGCATGGCCCGGATCAGCGTGTCCTGGCCCTTGCGCCGCACCAGCCGCGAGACGCACACCACGACCGGCCGGTCCGTCAGGCCCAGCCGGGCCCGCACCTCGTCTCCGCCCGACCCGGGGTGGAAGGTCTTCTCGTCGACCCCGGGCGGCAGTCGCACCATGCCTGCGGCCGCCTCCGGGGTCAGGGCGGTCGCGATCCGCGAGCGCGTGTACTCGCCGAGGTAGGTGATCGTGTCCGTGGAGTCGCCGACGCGGCGCAGCAGTCGCCGGGCTGCGGGCAGTTGCGCCCAGCCGGCCTCGTGGCCGTGCGTGGTGGCGACCAGCCGCTCGGCGCCGGCGGCGCGCAGTGCCGGTGCCATCAGCCCGAGCGGGGCGGCCGCCCCGAACCACACCGAGGTGCACCCGTGTTCACGCAGCAGCCCGACGGCCCGCCGGGTCGCGCCCGGGGTCGGCAGCAGCATGGTCGTCCGGTCCCGTACGACGGTGAAGGGCTGCTCGGCGTCGAAGGCGGCGGTCGCCTCGGCGCCCTCCCGGCCGCGTTTCCAGGTGGAGGCGTAGACGACGAGGCGCTGCGGATCCAGCCTCAGCGCCATGTTGTGCAGGAACGCCTGGATGCCCCCGGGCCGGGGCGGGAAGTCGTTGGTCACGATCAGGGTCTTGCGCACGCCGCCGACCCTACCGAACCGCCCCTCGCCGTCCCGCGGGGCGGCCCGTGTGGCACGCTCGCAACCGGCGGGTCCATCATGGCCCTTCGAGACGGCACGCGGACGGGCAGGGATCAGGTGGAGACGACGGGCACGAGGCGGTCCCTGGCGTGGCTGCCGGTGGTCTGGTGTCTCACGCGGCTGGTCCTGCTGCTGTTCGTGCTGAAGGTGTACGTTTTCCCCGGCCCGGACGTCACGAGCGACGTGCACGTCATCTACCAGGGCTGGTACGACGTCCTGCGCACCGGAACGTTCCCCCGGGAGGACGTCACCTGGCAGTACCCGCCCGCCGCCGCGCTGGCGATCCTCTCCCCCGGCCTGCTGCCCTTCTGGGACTACGCGACCGCCTTCTTCGCCCTGGCCTGCGCCACCGACCTGGCCGTGCTGGCCCTGCTGGCCCGGGCCGGCCGGCGCCCGGGCCGGACGCCGCGCGGCGCCTGGGTGTGGGTGGTCGGCGTGCCGCTGCTCGGCCCGACGGTGTACGCGCGCTACGACGTGATGGTCACGGCCGTGGCGGTCGCGGCGCTGCTCGCGGGCGCCCGGCACCCGAGGACGCTCGGGGCTCTGGCGGCCTTCGGGGCCCTGCTGAAGGTATGGCCCGCGATGCTGCTGCTGGCCGCCCGGCGGCGCAGCGCGTGGGTGTCGGCGCTGGTCACGGGCCTCGCGGTGACGGGCGTGTTCGTCCTGGCCATGCCGGGCGCGTTCGCCTTCCTGACCTTCCAGCGCGACCGGGGCACCGAGGTGGAGTCGCTGGGCGCGCTGGTCTTCCACGTCGCCCGGCACTTCGGCTGGGAGGGCACGGTGCTGCTGAACTACGGCTCGATCGAGTTCCTCGGGCCCTACGTGAGCGAGGTGAGCACGGGCGCGCTGTTCCTGACGGGGGCGGCCTTCGGCTGGCTGGTGCTGTGGCGGCTGCTGGCCCGGGAGTTCGAGGAGCACACCCTCGCCGACGCGGCCTTCGTGGCCGTGCTGCTGTTCACCACCACGAGCCGGGTGATCAGCCCGCAGTACATGGTGTGGCTGGTCGGGCTGGCGGCGGTGTGCCTGTGCCTGCCGGGCAGCCGGATGCGGCTGCCGGTCGCCTTGGTGCTGGTGGCGTGCTTGGTGACGGTCCTGGAGTTCCCGCTGTACTTCGCGAGCGTGGTGGCGAGCGACGGCCTCGGCCTGACCCTGCTGTTCGTGCGCAACGGCCTGCTGGTGGCCGCCTCGCTGATCGCGGCCCGGGCGCTGTGGCGCGCGACGGTCCCGGGCGCGGTCCCCGCTCCGCCGCCCTCCCGGCGGGCCCCCGCGGACGAGGCCCCGGTCTCCTCCTGAGGCGGCCGGCCGCCAGGGCATTCGCACCGCCCCGGGATCAGCCCAGCCGGTCGCGCAGGTGCTCCCGCCACTGCCGGGTGAAGGCCTCCGGCGTCGTCCCCAGCACGTCCCGCATCGCCTCCTCCACCGCCCCGCGGCGCTCCCGGTGCTCCCCGACCGCACGGTAGAAGTCCCGCAGTGCGGACTCGCCCCAGCGGTCGGCGATCATCAGGCAGGCCGTCCAGCCGCTCTCGTAGGCCCGGGCCAGGCGGCTCGCGTCGCCGGTGAAGCCGAAGTCCCCGTCGGCCGGGAGGGCGGCCGGGAGCTCTCCCCGGCCCACGGCACGGGTCAGTTCGGGGGCGGCGTCGGCGGGGGTGCGGCCGGCGGCGCGGTAGCCGGCCCAGTCGGCGTACCCCTCGGACAGCCACAGCGGGGTGGCGGGGGTGGTGTGGGCGCGGGTGGCGACATGGGCCGTCTCGTGGGTGACGACGACCTGCTCGCCGACGCTGCCGAGGAGGGCGAAGGCGTCCGGGTTGACGATGATCCGGTCGGCGGGCGTCCGGGCCCCGCCGCCCGTCTCGCCGGCGGTGACCGCCGCGATCCCGCGGTACGAGGAGGCCGGCGAGCCGAGCAGCCCCGCCATCCCCTCCAGCGACTGCGGCACGAGCACGACGACGCGCCGGCTCCAGGCAGTGCCCCACGCGTCCGACACGGCGGGCACGGCACGGTCGGCCAGGCCGGCGAAGTGGCGCAGCGACCGGGCGGACTGCCCGACGCCGAGAACAAGACTGCGCGTGCCCCGGACCAGCCGCACCTCTCCCTGGTCCCACAGCTGCTGCGCGGACTTCGTCGCGGGCCGGTCGGCGTCCACGGACCAGTGCCCGGCCGCGTCCCGGCTCAGCCGCAGGGTGCGGCCGGCGGTCACGGGGGCGCGGTCGTACCCGGCGACGCGGTAGCGCAGTTCCGCGTCGGCGGTGGCCGTGTCGCCGGTGCGGCGCAGCCCGGTGACGCGGTACGACCAGGCGGCCAGGGGGATCGTGCGCAGCCGGGGGAAGTCCGCCTCGCTCCCGGTGCGTCCGTAGGCCCGCTCGTCCCCGTCGAGGACGGCCGCCGCCCGCCGGTCCAGCAGCCGCTGGACGTCGGCCCCGGCGCTGTCGGCCGCGGACGGGCCGCCGCACCCGACCGGGGCGACGAGCAGCAGCACGAGCGCCACCACCGAGGACCCCGACCTTCGACCCGCCACGCTCCCGATCGTACGGGCGCGGGGCGCCGGTGGTCAGACCCTGGTGACCGACGTGACCGGCATCATCCCGACCGGGTCGTAGCGCACCGGCGCGCCGGGGTGGGGCGCGTGGATGACCTGGCCGTTGCCCATGTACATCCCGACGTGGCTGGCGTCGGCCCGGTAGACGACCAGGTCCCCGGGGCGCGCCTGGGACAGCGGGATCTGCCGGCCGGCGTGGCGCTGGGCCTGCGAGGTACGCGGCAGGGCGACCCCGGCCTGGGCGTACGACCACTGCATCAGGCCCGAACAGTCGAATCCGGTGGGGCCGTTGGCGCCCCAGACGTAGGGCTTGCCGAGGGCGCTGCGGGCGGCGGCGACGGCGGCGGCGCCGCGGCCCGAGGCGGCGGTGGCGCCGCCGAGGTCGGGCAGGCCGGTGCGCCCGGAGCGGGAGGCCCGGCCGTAGGCGCCGCGTTCGCTCTCCGGCAGGGAGGCGAGCAGGCGCCGGGCCTCGGCCAGCTTGTGCTCGACGGTCTTCTTGTGGGCGGCGACGGTCCTGCGGGTCCGTTCCAGTTCACGGAGTGCGGCCGTGGCCTCCTCGCGGTGCTGGGCGAGCTCGCGCAGGGCGTCCTGGAGGCCCTTCAGCTCCCCGGCCTGGCGGGCGGTGAGGCGGTCGAGGCGGGAGGCCTTGTCGAGGTAGTCGTCCGGGTCGTCGGAGAACAGCAGGGCGAGCGACGGGTCGAGGCCGCCCGAGCGGTACTGCGCGCCGGCCAGGGAACCGAGCGAATCCCGCAGGGAGTTGACGCGCTGCTGCTGCCGGGCGACCCGGTCCCGGGCGGTGCCGATCTCCTCGCGCAGTTCGTCGGCGCGCTCGTCGGCCGCGTTGTGGGCCTCGGTCGCCTTCTCGGCCTGCTCGTAGAGCCGGTCCACCGTGGCCCGGGTGTCGTCGTGCGGCGCGGCCAGGGCCGGAACAGCGCCCAGGGTGACGGCCGCGACGGACAGGAAGCTGACGGCGGCACCGGCGCCCCGGGCGAACCCGGGTGGTGCAAGGCGGCGATGGGACCCCACGGGAAGCCGCTCTCCTTCCGCTGGCGGACGGTGGAAACGCGCCAGACAGTAGCCCCGCGGCGGGGGACCGCCAACGACCGTCCGTGGGAGGTCACCAGGACGCCCCGCCGCTGACGCAGGTCAAGGGCAGGGCGCGGGCTCACGCGGGGCTGCCGTGATTCGCCCGTTCGGCGGATGCGGCGTCCCGGTCGAGGGGGCTGCGAGGAGGGTGGGTCAGACCCGGACTCCGAACATGAACGGGCCGCCGATGGTGTTCATCGACTCGTAGCGGACGACCGTGCCGGTGCGCGGGGCGTGGATGATCTGCCCGTTGCCGGCGTAGAGGCCCACGTGGTGCAGGTCGTTGAAGAAGAAGACCAGGTCGCCGACCTTGAGCTGGCTGACCGAGTAGATCTTGGTGCCGGCGCCGGTCTGGGCCTCGGAGGTGCGCGGGATCTGGACGCCGGCCGCGGCGTACGCCCGGGAGGTGAGGCCGGAGCAGTCGTAGGAGCTCATGCCGGTGGCGCCGTAGACGTAGGGCTTGCCGAGCTGGCTCTGGGCGAAGGCGAAGGCGGCGGCGGCGCGGCCCGAGCTGGGCGGGGTCTTGGCGGTGAGGGCGTCGCGCTCGGCGGTCCGGCTGGCGCGGTTCTCCTCTTCCTTGAGCTGCGCCTTCTCGGCGGCGGTGAGGGTGTTGAGCAGCTTCTGGGCGGAGGAGAGCTTGCCCTGGACTTCCTTCTTCTTCTCGCCCAGTTCGGCGCGGGTGGAGGCGAGGTCCTTGAGCTTCTCGGACGCCTCGGCGCGCTGCTGGGCGAGTTCGCGCTGCTTCTCCTGGACCTTCTTCAGCGCCTCGACCTGCTGGCTGCTCAACTGGTCGAGCGTGGAGGCCTTGTCGAGGTAGTCGTCCGGGTCCGAGGAGAGGAAGAGCTGGAGCGAGGGGTCGATGGAGCCGGTGCGGTACTGCGACGCGGCGGCCAGGCCCAGGCTGTCGCGCAGCTCGTTGAGCTCCTCCTGGCCGCGGGCGACGTTGTCCTGGATGGTGGAGATCTCCTTCTGGAGCTTCTCCTGCTTCTCCTTGGCCCCGTTGTACTTCTCGGTGGCGTGCTCGGCCTCTTCGTAGAGCTTGTCGACCTTCGCCTTGACCTCGTCCTTGCTCGGCTTCTCGCTGGGGGCCGCGTTGGCGGCCTGCGAGCTGAAGGCGACGGCAGCGGCGGCGGCGGTGGTCAGCACGGTCACACGTGCGCGGCTGGGCTGCTTCGGACGACGGTGGGACGCCACGGGTGAAAAGCTCCTTCTGGCCCCTCCGCCGTCTCTCCCGATGAGTGATCACCCGAGCGGAGGTTCGGGGCCTGACCCTAGTGACCCTCCTGTGATCAGTTCAAATCCTCAGATGAAAAATCGCGTCACAGGTGGCGAACTTTTTCCCGGGACTCACAGGCGGTGCACCGCACTTGACGCAACGTGGCCCACGGGTCCCATCAATTGGGGCATCCCGCCCGGATGTTGCGCATCGCCCGTAGGGTTCCTAGGCGCGCGAAAGGCGCTTGAGGAGCATCGCGGAAGCCACGGGCCGGGCGCCCGCGCGGGCCACCCCGTCGGCGACCTCGCGGTCGGTGGAGGCCACGATGACCGGGCGGCCCGGGGGTTCGGCGCGCACCAGCTGGCGGATGAGCTCGTCGGCGGTGACGCCCGGCTTGGAGAACAGCACCCGGACACCGCGCGGCGGCGCGAGCAGCACCGGCGCGGCCAGTTCCGCGCCGTCGAAGACGCAGGTCACCTCGGCGCCGCTCTGCGCCGCGAGCTGGGAGAGCTGGCCGAGCAGCCTGAGGCGCTGCTTCTCCAGCGGCATCTGCGGATAGCCGGTCTTGGTCACGTTGTAGCCGTCGACGACCAGATGGGCCTGCGGCAGCGCGAGCAGCTGGTCCAGGACCTGCGGATCGTTCTCGGACAGGGCGCGGGCGGCGATGTCCTTGGGGGACATCCGGCCCGGCTCGACGGCGTCGACGGTCTCGGCGGGCCGGATCGACACCGGCGGCAGGGCCAGCTCGCGGCGGAGCCCCTGGGTGGCGTCCAGCAGGGTGTCCAGCAGCAGTCGTACCCGCATGTCCTCGACGCTGCGGCCCTCGCGCGCAGCCCGGCGGGCGGCCTCCAGGGCGGCCTCGCTCTCGCCCAGCCGGGCCTTCAGGCGACGGGTCTCGCTCTCGGCGGCGGACACCTGGGCCTGGCCCTCGGCGCGGACGGCCTCGATCTCGCCCTGCATCTTGCGCAGGGCCGCCTCGCCGCGCTTGACGTCGCTCTGGGCGGCGCGCAGCTTGCGCTGCAGGGACTCGGTCTCCTTCCTTGTCGATTCCAGCTCCGTGCGCAGCCGCTCGGTCTCGGCGCGGGTGTGGTCGCGGGCCCGGGCGAGCTCGGCGCGCAGCCGCTCCAGCTCGGCCCGGCTCTCCTCGTCGGCGCGCTCGGCGTGGGCCCGCTGGGCCTCCTCGCCGGCGGCCGCCACGAGCTTCACCCAGCCCGGCGGCCGCAGTACGTAGGCCGCGGCCGCCACGTCGAGCGGATCCGCGGCCGGGGGCGGCGAGCCGGAGTCGAGGGCGCCGGTCAGTTCCGGCTGGCCCTCTCTGAGTTTCTCCCCGATGCGCTGGCGGAACAGCGGGTCGGTCTCCAGGGCCGCGGCCATGGCGTTGCCGGCGAACTTGGCGCGGCGGTTCGGGGCGAAGCGGGCGTACTGCCTCAGCTGCGCGGGCAGTTCGCCGACCGTCAGCGAGCCGAAGCCGTCGGAGACGATCTGCACCACCTTGCGGCGCACGCCGTCGGGCAGCGGACGGTCGAGCACCTCGGCGGCGCCGTCGCCCGGCCCCCCGCCCGTGGTCTCCACCATCCGTCACACCCCCATGCCTGTGCGGGCCCGGCTCCGCTCAGGAGCCGGCGCCCGGCCTGTCCACGAGTTCCACCTGGTCCACCGCGTTGCACCAGCGGCAGCGCACCGACTCGATGGTCTCACTGAGCACCTCACGCTCCTCGACCCTGGGCTCTCCGGCCAGGTCGAGATGGACGTACTCGACGACCTTCGACGAGCGGGTCACGTCGAACCGCGTGAGGTTGCCGCAGAGGGTGCAGCGCCACCGCGTCTCGGCGGTCGGGAGGGGAACCGTCATCGTGACCTGTTCTCTTTCCTTCTAGTGTCCGTGACGCCACCGGATTCCCCGGTGCGTGTGGTCCGTAACCCTACGGCCTGCCGGGTCCTCGCCGCCCACGCGTCCACGGCGGCGAGGCGGTCTGCACGGATGCGTCCGGTTACGTCATGCTCTGTGTCCATGATCAGCAAGTGGAGAGCGACGCTCGTCCGGGCCGGCGGATCGGTCGGGGGTGCGACGGCGCCGGTGACGTACACCCTGATCGCCCTGTGCTGCGCGGCCTTCCTGGCCGGACCCGCCTCGGGCCTGAATCCGGCGTACGGCTCGGGCGACGAACTGCTCGGAGCGCAGCGGGCCTACTTCCGCCGCTGGGGCGTGATCCCCGCAGAACTGTTCGACGGCTCCGAGGGGGCGGGCGTCTCCGCCCTCACCCCGGTGACCGCTCTGTTCGTCCACGGCAGCTGGGTGCATCTGCTCGGCAACATGCTCTTCCTCTACGTCTTCGGTGCGATGACCGAGGAGCGGATGGGCCGGGTGCAGTTCACCCTGTTCTACGTCGGCTGCGGCTACCTGGCCCTGCTGGGCTACGCCGTCGCCCACGCGCACTCCGGGCAGTCCCTGGTCGGAGCCTCGGGGGCGATCTCGGCGGTCCTCGGCGCGTTCCTGTACCTGTTCCCCAGGGCCCGGGTGACCAGCCTCCTGCCGTTCCTGTTCTTCCTTCCGGTGCGCTTCCCCGCGTGGATCGTGCTGCCGTTCTGGGCGGCGCTGCAGTGGCTGGCGGCCGGGCGGGCCTCGGACGGGCCGGGCGTGGCCTACCTCGCCCATCTGATCGGGTTCGGCCTGGGCTTCGGCTACGCCTCGGTCCGCTACGGCCGCCCGACCGGCCCCACTAGAGTGAAGGCCGCCCCTGCTCCGGCCCCCGAGGGAGAGAACCAGCCGTGATCACCGCGATCGTCCTCATCAAGACCAGCGTGGACCGGATCCCCGAGATCGCCGAGTCGATCGCGGCGCTGGACAACGTCAGCGAGGTCTTCTCCGTCACCGGCACCTACGACCTGATCGCGATGGTCCGGGTCAAGGAGCACGAGGACCTGGCCGAGGTCATCCCGGGCCGGATCAGCAAGATCCCCGGTGTCGAGGGCACGGACACGCACGTGGCCTTCCGCACGTACTCGCAGCACGACCTGGAGGCGGCGTTCTCGATCGGCCTGGACAACTAGGCCCGCCCCCGAGTGCAGGATCCCGGATGAGGAGTTCTTCGTCCGGGCTTCATGCCGCTGTCCGGGTCGCGTCCGCGGGATCGGGCCCATGGGCATCCACCCGTCGTGTGGCCGCCCTGTCCTCGGTCGTGCTGATCCCGCTCCCGGGCCCCCGTCTGCCCCCGGCGGCCGGAAGGGCTCAGGCGGAGGTGTCCGGCACGCAGCGCCCGTCCTCGGTGCGGTAGGTCCAGCGCGCGCCGTCCGTGACGAGCTCCCGCACGGCCCGCACGAACCGCTCCACGTGCTCGTCGGGGGTGCCCGCGCCGAAGCTGACCCGGATCGCGTTGAGCGACTTCTCACCGGGCCCGGCCTCGGGGGCACCGCACGCGCCCTGCGTCTGCGGGTCGCTGCCGAGCAGCGTGCGCACCAGCGGGTGGGCGCAGAACAGCCCGTCCCGCACGCCGATGCCGTATTCGGCGGACAGGGCGGCGGCGAAGTGGGAGCTGTTCCAGCCCTCGACGACGAAGGAGAGCACCCCCACGCGCGGCACGTCGTCCCCGAACAGCGACAGGAACCGCACCTCGGGCACGTCCGCCAGGCCCTCCCGCACCATGCGGAGCAGCTGCCGCTCCCGGGCGACGAGGGTGTCGAAACCGGCCTCGGTCAGCGCCCTGCAGGCCGAGGCGACGGCGTAGGCGCCGATGACGTTGGGCGACCCGGCCTCGTGACGGGCGGCGCCGTCGTGCCACTCGACGTCCACTCCCCCGTCCGCCCGACGGCCGACCCTGCGGCTCGCGCCGCCGCCCGCGAGGTACGGCTCGGCCTCGCGCAGCCAGTCGGCCCGCCCGGCCAGGACACCGGAGCCGAACGGCGCGTACAGCTTGTGCCCGGAGAAGGCGACCCAGTCGACGTCCAGGTCCGCGACCGACACCGGGTGGTGCGGGGCCAGCTGCGCGGCGTCCAGGACGATCCGCGCACCGTGCGCGTGCGCGGCCGCCGCGAGCTCCCGTACGGGCCACAGCTCGCCGGTGACGTTGGAGGCGCCGGTGACGCAGACCAGGGCCGGCCCGTGGGGGTCCCGGGCGGCGAGGGCGCGCTCCAGGGTCTCGACGGCCCGGCGGGGGCTGTCCGGGGCGTCGAGGAAGGTGACGCGGGCGCCGCGCCAGGGCAGCAGGGAGGCGTGGTGCTCGGTCTCGAACACGAAGACCTGGCAGTCCGCCGGGAGCGCGGCGGCGAGGAGGTTGAGCGAGTCGGTGGTGGACCGGGTGAAGACCACCTGGTCGCCGTCCCGGCAGCCGAGGAACTCGAAGACGGTGCGGCGGGCGTTCTCGAACAGGTCGGTGGAGAGCTGGGACAGGTATCCGGCCCCCCGGTGGACGCTGCCGTAGTAGGGCGCGTAGGCGGCGACGTCGTCCCAGACGCGCTGGAGCGCCGGGGCGCTGGCGGCGTAGTCGAGCGCGGCGTAGGTGACCTCGCCGCCGGTGACGAGCGGCACGGTGACGTCCCGTCCCAGAACGGGCAGCGGGGCACGAACGGACTGGACGGCGGCAGCGGTGGAGACGGACATGGCTGAACTCCCGTGAGGGCGAAGGGTGAAGAGAAGAGAAGGGTGCGGAGGCGGGGCTCTGCGGCCCTAGCGCATTCGCTTGCTCACGGGAGACTCCTCGACGACCAGGACCCCTGGTGTGGCGAGGGGTCCGCGCTTGCCGTGGACCTTGCTGACCACGGCCTGGTCTTCACCCGGGGCACCCCGCCACGGACGGAGGGTTGCCGGACAGTCGGCCGGGGCCTCATGACTGTCACTCATGACCTGGTACAGGAACGTACGGGAAGTGATCGGCGTCCCGCAACCCGGTCCGGATCGCGGGACGCACCTCACGCTGCGGGGGTCACGCGTTGCTGGCGGCCACCCAGCGCTCCAGCACCCGCCTGGCGGCACCGGAGTCGACCGACTCGGCCGCCCGCGCGATCCCGGCGCGGATCTGCTCGGCGAGCGTCCCGGTGCCCGGTTCCAGCGCCACCACGGCGGCCGCCGAGTTCAGCAGGACGGCGTCGCGGACGGGGCCGGTCTCGCCGTCCAGCAGCCGCCGGGCGACCTCCGCGTTGTAGGAGGCGTCCGCTCCCCGCAGGGCCGCCACGGGGACCAGGTCGATGCCCACGTCGCGCGGGTCGAAGGCCTCCTCGGCGACCTTGCCGTCCCGGACGATCCACACGCGGGACGTGGAGGTGGTGGTCAGCTCGTCGAGGCCGTCGTCACCCCGGAAGACCAGGGAGGAGTTGCCGCGCTCGGCGAAGACGGCGGCGACGATCGGCGCCATGCGCGGGTCCGCCACACCGACGGCCTGGGCCCGGACCTTCGCGGGGTTGGTCAGGGGTCCCAGCACGTTGAAGATCGTCCGGATGCCCAACTGCCCGCGCGCCGCGCCCGCGTACCGCATCGACGGGTGGAACTTCGCCGCGAAGCAGAAGGTGATCCCGGCCGCCTCGGCCACCGCGGCCACCCGGTGCGTCGGCAGTTCCAGGTTGACGCCGAGCTTCTCCAGGACGTCGGACGCCCCGGACGCCGAGGACGCCGCGCGGTTGCCGTGCTTGACGACCTTGGCGCCCGTGCCGGCG
Organism: Streptomyces sp. NPDC058741; assembly: GCF_042746715.1. Lineage (NCBI taxonomy): Bacteria > Bacillati > Actinomycetota > Actinomycetes > Kitasatosporales > Streptomycetaceae > Streptomyces > Streptomyces sp. NPDC058741. The sequence continues at coordinate 130,393 of NZ_JBHYQH010000008.1, forward strand.
ACGACGATCGCCGACATCGTGGAGATGTTGACGGTCCTGGCGCCGTCGCCGCCCGTGCCGACGATGTCGACGGCCGGGCCGGGCACCTCGATCACGTTGGCGTGCTCGTACATCGCCCGGACGAACCCGGTGATCTCCTCGACGGTCTCCCCCTTGGCGCGCAGTGCCACCACGAACCCGGCGATCTGCGCGTCCGTCGCCTCGCCCCGCATGATCAGGTCCATCGCCCAGGCGGTGTCGTCCGCGGTCAGGTCCCGGCCCTCGAGCAGACCGTTCAGCAGCAGGGGCCAGGAGCGGCCCGCCGCGGTGTCGCCTCCAGCGGGGGTCACAGCGCTCATAAGCCGCTCCAGGGTCAGGCGTCCCGCACCGCGGGACAAGAGTCTCGACGTGGTCCACCCTATCCAGCCCGGGGCAGGGCGAAGGGCCCCGTCCGAACACCGGACGGGGCCCCTCGTGTGGCGTGGCGAAGCAGTGATCAGTGGTGGCCGTGACCGCTCGTGATCTCCCTGTACTCCTCGACGGTCGGCTTCGGGATCTGGGAACCCTCGCCGTAGTAGGCGTCGCTGAGCCTGGCACGCAGCTTCTCGGAGGCCTTCAGCTTGCGCTCGACACCGTTCTCGTCGACCGCCGGGCCGAGCTCGGCCGGCTCGTACTGCTCGTGCGCCGTGAGCGTGTACATCTGCTCCTGGCTGAGCGGCTCGTGCACCTCGATGAACTCACCGTGCGGCAGGCGCTTGATGATGCCCGACTCGCGGCCGTGCAGCACCTTCTCCTTGTCCCGGCGCTGCAGGCCGAGGCAGATCCGCTTGGTGACGATGAACGCGATGACCGGTCCGAGGAAGAAGCCGATCCGGACGAACCAGGTGACCGCGTTGATCGACAGGTGGAAGTGGGTGGCGACGATGTCGTTGCCACCGCCGATCAGCATGATGATGTAGGCGGTGACCCAGGCGACACCGAAGCCGGTGCGCGTCGGGGCGTTGCGCGGCCGGTCCAGGATGTGGTGCTCGCGCTTGTCCCCGGTGATCCACGACTCGATGAACGGGTACAGGGCGATGATCGCGAGGAACACGCCGAAGAGCACCAGCGGGATGAACACGCCCAGGACGAGCGTGTGGCCCCAGAGGTTGATCTCCCAGCCGGGCATGGCCCGGATCAGGCCTTCGGCGAAGCCCATGTACCAGTCGGGCTGGGCACCGGTCGACACCTGGTCGGGCCGGTAGGGGCCCAGGACCCAGATCGGGTTGATGGTGGCGATGCCGGCGAGGGCCGTGATGAAACCGAAGACCAGGAAGAAGAAGCCTCCGGCCTTGGCCATGTAGACCGGCAGCAGCGGCATGCCGACGACGTTCTTGTTGGTCCGGCCGGGGCCCGCGAACTGGGTGTGCTTGTGGTAGAAGACCAGGATCAGGTGGCCGACCACGAGCCCGAGCATGATGCCCGGCAGCAGCAGGATGTGGATCGAGTAGAACCGGGCGACGAAGTCGGTGCCCGGGAACTCCCCGCCGAACAGGAACATCGAGATGTACGTGCCGACGATCGGCACGGACAGGATCGCGCCCTGCGTGAAGCGGACACCGGTGCCGGAGAGCAGGTCGTCCGGGAGCGAGTAGCCGGTGAAACCGGTGAACATGCCCAGGACGAACAGCAGGAAGCCGAACAGCCAGTTGATCTCGCGCGGCTTGCGGAACGCGCCGGTGAAGAAGACGCGCATCATGTGCACGAACATGCCGGCGAGGAAGATGATCGCCGCCCAGTGGTGGATCTGCCGGATGAGCAGACCGCCGCGGACGTCGAAGCTGATGTCCATGGTGGAGGCGAACGCCTCGGACATCAGCTGCCCCTGGAGCGGGACGTAGCTGCCGTGGTACTCCACCTCGTTCATCGACGGGTGGAAGAACAGCGTCAGGTACACACCCGTGAGGATGATGATGATGAAGCTGTAGAGGCAGATCTCACCGAGCATGAAGGACCAGTGGTCCGGGAAGATCTTGCGCATGTTGGCCTTGGCCAGGGAGTAGATCCCCAGGCGGCCGTCGGCCCAGTCGGCGACCCGCTCTCCGGCGGGCGCCTTGCGGCGTGTCTGTGCAGTACTCATCCGCGCTCCCAGAAAGCAGGGCCGACGGGCTCTTCGAAGTCGCCGAGCGCCTCGAGGTAGCCCTCGTCGTTCACGCCGATGCGGAGTTGCGGCAGGGCGTGACCGGCGGGACCGAAGATCACTCGGGCACCGTCGGCGAGGTCGAAGGTGGACTGGTGGCAGGGGCAGAGCACGTGGTGCGTCTGCTGCTCGTACAGGGAGATCGGGCAACCGACGTGGGTGCAGATCTTCGAGTACGCGACGATGCCCTCGTGCGACCACTCGAGCTCGCGCTTGTCCTTGATGTTCTCCGGCTGGATCCGGACGATCATCAGAGCGGCCTTGGCGATCTCGTTCTGGAAGTCGTGGTCGTCCTCCTCCAGGCCCTCGGGCTTGGCGAAGGTCAGCGAACCGACCGCGACGTCGGAGGGGCGCAGCGGCTCGTTGGTGTTCATGTTGACGAGCAGCTTGCCCTTGGACCACAGGGTGTGGCGGAGCTTGGTGCCGGGCAGCGGGCCCAGGTCGCGCAGCAGCACGATCCCGGAGAGCGGCACCAGCGTGAGCGCGCCGAGCATGGTGTTGCGGATCAGCTTGCGGCGGCCGAGCGCCGACTCCTTGGCACCCTGCTTGAAGTCCGCGAAGACCTTCTCGCGGACCTCGGGCTCCGCCTCGATCGGGTGGCGCTCGTCGGCGATCTCCACGTCCGACATCAGGGTGCGGGCCCAGTGGACGGCGCCCGCGCCGATGCAGAACAGCGCGATGCCGAGGGTGAGGCCCAGCGCGAAGTTCAGCGCGCTGATGTGGCCCAGCGGGAAGATGAAGACCGACTTGTCGACGGGGATCGCCACGAACGCGGCGATGAAGGCGACGGCGGCCAGCATCGACACCGTGAACAGCAGGGCGACGGTGCGCTCGGACCGCTTGGCGGCCCGCTCGTCGACGTCCTGGATCCGGTGCTCGTGGGGCGGCAGGCCCGGGTCGGCGAACGGGTGCTTCTCGTCCGCCACGCTCACCACGCCGTGCTCGTCACGGCCTGCGGAGTGCGCGGCGGGCAGGTTCTCTTCTGGAATGTCTTGGCTACTCATGACTTCTTGGCCTTTGCGGTCCGGGCGGCGACCCACACGGCGACGGCGATCAGTCCGCCGAGACCGAAGATCCAGCCGAACAGACCCTCGGCGACCGGCCCGAGACCGCCCAGCTCGAGGCCGCCGGGGCTCTCGGTGTTCTCGCCGTTGACCGCGTCGAGGTACGCGATGATGTCCTTCTTGTTCTTCTCCGACAGCGTGCTGTCGGGGAAGGACGGCATGTTCTGCGGGCCCGTCAGCATGGCCTCGTAGATGTGCTTGGGGTCGACGCCTTCCAGGGAGGGCGCGTACTTGCCGCGCGTGAGGGCGCCGCCCTTGCCGGTGAAGTTGTGGCACTGCGCGCAGTTGGTGCGGTACAGCTCACCGCCCTTGGCGATGTCGGCGCCCTCGGGGCTGTACTGCTCCTCCGACGGAATGGCCGGGCCGGCGCCCAGCGAGGCGATGTACGCCGCGAGCTGGTCGATCTCGGCCTGCGAGTAGATGTTCTTCTTCTTCGGGACCTGCGGGCCCTGGGAGGTGGCGGCCGGCATACGGCCCGTCGCCACCTGGAAGTCGACGGCCGCGGCACCCACACCCACCAGGGACGGCCCGTCGGAGGTGCCCTGACCGCCGGTGCCGTGGCAACTGGCGCAGCCGACCGAGTAGAGCTTCTTGCCCTCCTCGATGGCGAGGGACTGGGCGGATGTGTCGGCCTCGGCCTTGCTCGTGGGTGCGAACACGGCGTACAGCCCCCCGCTGAAGACCAGCGCGAGGATGAGGACGACGAGTGCCGCCATCGGGTGGCGTCGTCGTGCGGAGAGCTTTTTCACGGATTACCCCGGTGTCAGGATCTTCTGCGTCGATGCTTCTGGGTTGCGCGCCCGGGCGGGCGCGTGGAGGGCCCGGCTACTTGATCATGTAGATCGTGGCGAAGAGGCCGATCCAGACGACATCGACGAAGTGCCAGTAGTAGGACACGACGATCGCGGCGGTCGCCTGCTCGTGGGTGAACCTCCGCGCCGCGTAGGTCCGGCCCAGGACCAGCAGGAAGGCGATGAGACCGCCCGTCACGTGCAGGCCGTGGAAGCCGGTGGTCAGGTAGAACACCGAGCCGTACGGGTCGGACGAGAGCGACAGGCCCTCGTGCTTGACCAGCTCCGTGTACTCGAAGACCTGACCGCCGACGAAGACGGCACCCATGATGAAGGTCACGATGAACCACATCCTGAGCTTCTTCACATCACCGCGCTCGGCGGCGAAGACGCCGAGCTGGCAGGTGAGGGAGGAGAGCACCAGGATCGTGGTGTTCGTCGCCGAGAACGGGAAGTTCAGGGCGTCGGCCTTCTCGTGCCAGAAGTCAGGCCCGGTCACCGATCGCAGGGTGAAGTACATCGCGAAGAGGGCCGCGAAGAACATCAGCTCGGAACTCAACCAGATGATGGTTCCGACGCTGGTGAGGTTCGGCCGGTTGACCGACGGGTGCGCGTGCCCGGTTTCTACTGTCGTTGCTGTCGCCACGACCGACATTATGTCGGTCGCTTATCCCGCCCTCACTCCGGGGGGTCCCGTTCGGAGTGTCTTTGCCGGTCGTACCGCTGTTGACGTGGTGTTCAAGGGAGTAGCATCCGGCCCAACGGGCCTGTCCTTACGACGCTGACGTCACGGAGGAACAATGCAGCCGACCGCCACGGTGCTGGTCTACAGCGACGACTCCAACACCCGAGCGCAGGTGCGGCTCGCGACCGGCCGGCGGCCGGCCCCCGACGTCCCGGTGGTGGAGTTCGTGGAGTGCGCGACCCCGGCGGCGGTGATCAAGGAGCTGGACCGGGGCGGCATCGACGTCTGCGTGCTGGACGGCGAGGCCGTGCCGATGGGCGGCATGGGCGTCTGCCGGCAGATCAAGGACGAGGTGTTCGACTGCCCGCCGGTGCTCCTGCTGATCGGGCGGCCGCAGGACGCCTGGCTGGCGACCTGGAGCCGCGCGGAGGCGGCGGTGACCCTGCCGGTGGAGCCGGTGGAGTTCGCCTCCGCGCTGGCCTCCCTGCTGCGGGAGAAGGCGGCCCTGCGCGCCTGAGAACCCGGTGCTGCCCGTGGTGTGGCGCCTGCGGGGACGTGGGGGTGTTCGTGCGGTTCCCCGTGCCTCCGGGCGGGTCAGACGCTCTGAGGCCTCAGGCGGGCCCTCTCGGCCTGTCCGGGGCCGTCCGGGGTGCCGAGCAGGGCGCTGCCCGTGCGCCACTTCGCCCAGTCGAGGTTCCAGTCGCCGAAACCGTTGCCGAAGGGGGTCATCATGTCCCCGCCGGAGTTGACGACCTCGACGATGTCGCCCACGCGGATGTTGTCGTAGAACCAGGCGGCGTTCTCGGTGCTCATGCCGGTGCAGCCGTGGCTGACGTTGGCGGCGCCCTGGGAGCCGACGGACCAGGGGGCGGCGTGCACGTACTCGCCGCTGTTGGTGACGCGCACGGAGTGGTGGACGATCAGGTCGTAGAAGTCCGAGGCGCCGATGCTGGCGCTGGTCATGCGGACGGTGCCCTCCTTGGCTAGGACGACCTTGACGCCGTTGCGGGTGTCGTAACCGGGCTTGCCGGTGGTGACGGGCATCTCCCTGACGACCTCGTCGTTCCTGTAGAAGGTCATCCGGTGGGCCGCGGCGTCCGTCACGGCTATGACCTTGTCTGCGGTGGTGATGGTCAGGGGCTTGGCCTTGCCGCCCCACATCCGGTCGCCGATCTTGATGCCCTGCAGGTTGCTGCGGACCTGGACGGTGGCCCGCGCGGGCCAGTAGTCCTTCGGGCGGTAGTGCAGCTTCTTGTCGTCCACCCAGTGCCAGGCGCCGTCGGTGGCGGGCGTGGAGGAGACCTTGAGGCCGCGTTCCACGACGGCCCGCTGCGCCTTGTCCTTGACGGGCCGGCTCAGCTCGGCCGTGATGGGCTGGCCGACGCCGTAGGTGCCGGTCTCCGGGCCGAAGGTGACGTCCAGGCGCTTCTTGGCGGCGGGCTTGCCGGTGTCGAAGGTGAGGACCTTGCGGCCGGGTGCCCCGTCCCCGTCCTCGGTGCTCACACGGACCGTGTAGGTGGCGTTGGCGGCGAGCGGGGAGGTGCTGTGCCAGCGCCCGCCGTCCGCGGCGAGTTCGCCCGCCACGTGGCGTCCTGAGGCGTCGTAGGCCGTGACGTCGGTGATGCGGCCGTCGGAGTCCTCGACCACTTCGAGCGGCTTGTCCGGGTCGGCTTTCCTGTGGTCGCCGTCGGGGGCGTTGAAGGAGATCTGGTCCGCCGCGTCGTAGGGGCGGGCGGCGAGCGGGTTGCCGTCGGAGCCGCAGGCGGTGACGCCCGCGCAGAGGGCGGTGACCAGCAGCGTGCAGCTGACGACGGTGCGGGGGCGGGAGATCGCTGTGTGGCTCATGACCTCACGCTAGGAAGGCTCGTCAACAGCGGCACGCCGACCGACTCGAACGAGTGACATTCTTTGCGGCGTACGCAGGACACGGACAGGGGCCCGGACGCTCCTCTCGGAGTGTCCGGGCCCCTGCGGCGCGCGGCGTGTGCTACTGGGTGCGGTTCTCACCGCGGTAGTACTCGAAGACCCAGCCCCAGATGCCGATCAGGATGATCGGCAGCGAGAAGTACAACAGCCACCAGCCTACGGCGACGGCCAGGAAGGCCAGGGCGCCACCGATGGCCAGGGAGAACGGCTGCCAGCTGTGCGGGCTGAAGAACCCGACCTCGCCGGCGTCGTCCGCGACGTCCGCCTCCTTGTCGTCCTGCGCGCCGACGTCCACCCGCTTGGCCGTGAAGCCCAGGTAGAAGCCGATCATGATCGCGAGACCGAAGGCCAGGAAGAGGGCCGTGGTGCCGGCCGGCTCCTTCGACCACACGCCATAGACGATCGCCATGACGAGCAGGAAGGCGCTCAGCCACATGAACATCTTGCCCTGGATCTTCACTTGCCGGCCTCCTTGCCGCCAGCGAGGGCCTTGTCGCCGTGGCCCACGTTCTCGAGCTGGTCGAGAGCAGCGATCTCAGGGTGGTGCAGGTCGAACGCCGGGGATTCGCTGCGGATCCGCGGCATGGTGATGAAGTTGTGCCGCGGCGGCGGGCAGGAGGTGGCCCACTCCAGGGAGCGGCCGTAGCCCCACGGGTCGTCGACGCCGACCGGCTTGCCGTACTTGGCCGTCTTCCACACGTTGTAGAAGAACGGCAGGATCGACATGCCGAGCAGGAACGAGCTGATCGTCGAGATCGTGTTCAGCGCGGTGAAACCGTCGGCCGCCAGGTAGTCGGCGTAGCGGCGCGGCATGCCCTCGGCGCCCAGCCAGTGCTGGACCAGGAACGTACCGTGGAAGCCGATGAACAGCGTCCAGAAGGTGATCTTGCCGAGGCGCTCGTCCAGCATCTTGCCGGTGAACTTCGGCCACCAGAAGTGGAAGCCGGAGAACATCGCGAAGACCACGGTGCCGAAGACGACGTAGTGGAAGTGCGCCACCACGAAGTACGAGTCCGAGACGTGGAAGTCCATCGGCGGCGAGGCGAGGATGACACCGGTCAGACCACCGAAGGTGAAGGTGATCAGGAAGCCGGTGGCCCAGAGCATCGGCGTCTCGAAGGACAGCGAGCCCTTCCACATGGTGCCGATCCAGTTGAAGAACTTCACACCGGTCGGGACCGCGATCAGGAACGTCATGAAGGAGAAGAACGGCAGCAGCACACCGCCGGTGACGTACATGTGGTGCGCCCACACCGTCACCGACAGGCCGGCGATGGCGATGGTCGCGCCGATCAGACCCGTGTAACCGAACATCGGCTTGCGGGAGAAGACCGGGATGACCTCACTGATGATGCCGAAGAACGGCAGGGCGATGATGTACACCTCGGGGTGCCCGAAGAACCAGAAGAGGTGCTGCCACAGCAGTGCGCCGCCGTTGGACGGGTCGAAGATGTGCGCGCCGAACTTGCGGTCCGCCTCCAGGGCGAACAGGGCCGCGGCCAGGACCGGGAAGGCCAGCAGGACCAGCACACCGGTCAGCAGCACGTTCCAGGTGAAGATCGGCATGCGGAACATCGTCATGCCCGGAGCGCGCATGCAGATGATCGTGGTGATGAAGTTGACCGAGCCGAGGATGGTGCCGAAGCCGGAGAAGGCCAGGCCCATGATCCACATGTCGGCGCCGATGCCCGGGGAGCGGACCGCGTCCGAGAGCGGGCTGTAGGCGAACCAGCCGAAGTCGGCCGCGCCCTGCGGGGTGAGGAAGCCGGCCACCGCGATCAGCGAGCCGAACAGGTACAGCCAGTAGGCGAACATGTTCAGCCGCGGGAACGCCACGTCGGGCGCGCCGATCTGCAGCGGCATGATCCAGTTCGCGAAACCGGCGAACAGCGGCGTCGCGAACATCAGCAGCATGATCGTGCCGTGCATCGTGAACGCCTGGTTGAACTGCTCGTTCGACATGATCTGCAGACCGGGCCGGGCGAGCTCGGCGCGCATGACCAGCGCCATCACGCCACCGATCACGAAGAACGCGAACGACGTGGCCAGGTACAGCGTGCCGATCGTCTTGTGGTCCGTGGTCGTCAGCCACTTGACCACGACACTGCCGCGGTTCTGGCGCCGGACCGGCAGCTCGTCCTCGTAGTGGGACCCAGCTGCCGCGGCACCCTTGGGGTCATTCAGGATGCTCACAGTACGTTCGACTCCCGGTTCTTCTCAGGTCCCGCCTGCTCGATGCCGGCGGGAACGTAACCGGTCTGCCCCTTCTTCACGAGGTCCTTGAGGTGCTGCTCGTAGCGCTCGGGGGAGACGACCTTCACGTTGAACAGCATCCGCGAGTGGTCGACACCGCAGAGCTCGGCGCACTTGCCCAGGAAGGTGCCCTGCTTGTTGGGGGTCACCTCGAAGGCGTTGGTGTGGCCCGGGATGACGTCCTGCTTCATCAGGAACGGCACCACCCAGAAGGAGTGGATGACGTCACGGGACGTCAGGACGAAGCGGACCCTCTTGCCCTCGGGGAGCCAGAGCGTCGGACCCGGGTTGTTCGTCTGCGGGTTCCGGGTGCCCGGGGTACCGCAGTCGTAGGTGCCGCCGGCGTTGGCCGGGAAGTCCTTCTTGAACCGGTCCGGGATCGCGTCCAGGTCCTTGGAGGTCTTCGCGTCACCGGACGTGCCGGCGACGGGCTCGATGTAGTTGAAGCACCAGCTCCACTGGAAGCCGACCACGTTGACCGTGACGTCGGGCTTCTTCTTGAGGCTGAGCAGCTCGGACTCGTCGCGGGCGGTGAAGTAGAACAGCACCGAGACGATGATGAGCGGGACCACGGTGTACAGCGCCTCGATGGGCATGTTGTACCGGGTCTGCGGAGGTACCTCGACCTTGGTGCGGCTGCGCCGGTGGAAGAAAGCACTCCACAGGATCAGACCCCACACCAGCACGCCGACGGCGAGCGCAGCCGCCCAGGACCCCTGCCACAGGGAGAGGATCCGCGGAGCCTCTTCCGTGGTCGGGGTGGGCATACCAAGGCGGGGGAAGTCTTCCCAGTTGTACGAGCAACCGGTGGCTGTCGCCAAGACCAGGCCCGCGGTCAGTGCCTGCAGCAGCTTCCGCCGCATCGGGCGCCGCGGCGAGCGGTCGGAGCCGTTGGGACTCACGTAGCGCCTTCCCGAGAGTCTCGCCCGCGCGGTTCGGCTGCGGCCTGGCCTTCTCGCTGGTCGGTCGCCGCCCTGCGTCGGGCAGGGGTTTGGATGTTTATGCGGACCAAACCCTAGCCGACGCCTTCCAGGGGTTCTCCAGGAGGGGTGCCTACGAGGAGAGGTGGTTCGCTGGTTTGGCGGCCGAGGCCCTCGTCGTGGCCCGTCGCGCCGTTCGACACCCCCTTCGGGGACGTCTTCCCGCCGGACGTTCTAGCGTTGCCGTGTGGCCTACTTCGACGCTGCTTCCAGTTCTCCCCTTCATCCCGTCGCCCGGCAGGCTCTGCTGGCCTCGCTCGACGAGGGGTGGGCGGATCCGGCCCGCCTGTACAGGGAGGGGCGGCGGGCGCGGATGCTGCTCGACGCGGCGCGGGAGACGGCCGCGGAGGCGGTGGGGTGCCGGCCGGACGAGCTGACCTTCACCTCGTCCGGGACCCGTGCCGTGCACACCGGCATCGCGGGGGCGCTGGCCGGGCGGCGCCGGGTCGGGCGCCACCTGATCGTGTCAGCGGTCGAACACTCTTCGGTACTCCATTCGGCGGAAGCGCACGAGGCGGGCGGCGGATCGGTCGGCCGGGTGCCGGTGGACCGGGCCGGGGCCGTGGACCCCGGGGCGTACCGGGACGCCCTGCGCGTGGACACCGCGCTGGCGTGCCTGCAGTCGGCCAACCACGAGGTGGGCACGGAGCAGCCCGTCGCGGCGGTGGCCGAGGTGTGCCGGGAGGCCGGGGTGCCGCTGCTCGTGGATGCCGCGCAGTCGCTGGGGTGGGGGCCGGTGGAGGGCGGCTGGTCGCTGCTCACGGCCAGTGCGCACAAGTGGGGCGGGCCTTCGGGGGTCGGGCTGCTGGCCGTGCGCAAGGGGGTGCGGTTCGCCGCGCAGAGGCCGGCGGACGAGCGGGAGTCGGGGCGGGCGCCCGGCTTCGAGAACATCCCGGCGCTCGTGGCGGCGGCCGCGTCGCTGCGGGCGGTGCGCGCGCAGGCGGCCGAGGAGGCCCGGCGGCTGCGGGAGCTGACGGACCGGATCCGGGCCCGGGTGCCGCGGCTGGTGCCCGACGTCGAGGTGGTCGGCGACCCGGTGCGGCGCCTGCCCGGGGTCGTCACCTTCTCCTGTCTCTACGTCGACGGGGAGGCGCTGCTGCACGAGCTGGACCGGGAGGGCTTCTCCGTCTCGTCCGGATCGTCCTGCACCAGCAGCACGCTGACGCCCAGCCATGTCCTGCGGGCGATGGGGGTGCTGAGTGAGGGCAATGTGCGGGTCTCGCTCCCGCCGGGGGCCGCGGAGGAGGACGTGGAGAGGTTCCTGGCCGTCCTCCCCGGGGCGGTGGCGGCGGTCCGCGAGAAGCTGGGGGCGCCGGCCGGCTCCGCCGTGGCCCGCGAGCAGGACGTCCTGGTCGTGGACTCCCTGGGCAAGCGCTGCCCGATCCCCGTCATCGAGCTGGCCAAGGTCATCGGTGACGTGCCCGTGGGCGGTCTGGTCCGGGTGCTGTCGGACGACGAGGCGGCGCGGCTGGACATCCCGGCGTGGTGCGAGATGCGGGACCAGGAGTACGTGGGCGAGGAGCCCGCGGAGCGGGGAACGGCGTACGTGGTCCGCCGGGCGGGCTGAGGGCGCCGGGGGCCGGGGCGCGGGGAACCGCGCGACCAGCCCCCACGCGCCCGTACCCGCCGGCGGCGGCCGTCAGGGCAGATGCGCCTGCACTTCCGTCGCCGCCTCGTCGCCGTAGGCCTTCGTGAACCGCTCCATGAAGTGCCCGCGCCGCAGCTGGTACTCCTGCGTGCCCACCGTCTCGATGACGAGCGTCGCCAGCATGCAGCCGACCTGCGCGGCACGCTCCAGGGAGACGCCCCAGGCCAGGCCCGAGAGGAAGCCGGCGCGGAAGGCGTCGCCGACGCCGGTCGGGTCGGCCTTGCGCTCCTCGTCCGGCGTACCGACCTCGATCGGGTCCGCGCCGTCCTGCTCGATGCGCACGCCGCGCGCGCCGAGGGTGGTCACCCGGTGGCCGACCCGCGCCAGGATCTCGGCGTCGGTCCAGCCGGTCTTGGTCTCGATCAGGCCCTTCTCGTACTCGTTGGAGAAGAGGTACGTCGCCCCGTCCAGCAGGATGCGGATCTCCTCGCCGTTCATCCGGGCGATCTGCTGGGAGAAGTCGGCGGCGAACGGGATCCGCCGGGAGCGGCACTCCTCGGTGTGCCGGAGCATCGCCTCCGGGTCGTCCGCGCCGACGGAGACCAGGTCGAGGCCGCCGACGCGGTCGGCGACGGTCTTCAGCTCGATGAGGCGGGCCTCGCTCATGGCACCGGTGTAGAAGGAGCCGATCTGGTTGTGGTCGGCGTCGGTGGTGCACACGAAACGGGCGGTGTGCAGCGTGCCGGAGATGCGCACGGAGTCGGTGTCGACGCCGTGCCGCTCCAGCCAGGCCCGGTACTCGTCGAAGTCCGCGCCCGCGGCGCCGACCAGGATCGGCCGGGTGCCGAGCTGCCCCATGCCGAACGCGATGTTCGCGGCGACGCCGCCGCGGCGCACGTCGAGCCTGTCGACGAGGAAGGACAGCGAGACCGTGTGCAGCTGGTCCGCCACGAGCTGGTCGGCGAAGCGGCCGGGGAAGGTCATGAGGTGGTCGGTGGCGATGGAGCCGGTGACTGCGATGCGCACGGCGTGGATTCTCCTGGGGGAGGCGGACCTTGACGCTTCACGCTATCGGGTGGGGAGGCCGCCTTGAAGGCAGTGAAACTACCCGATAGTAGATCTTTCTTCGTGGGCTCGTGCGTGCCTACGGTGCCGCTATGACGAACATCAAGGTCCAAGCCCCCGTTCCCGTCGACCTCGAAGGCGACCTGGCGTCACTGCCGGGCTTCGGCGCACGGATGGCTCCGCACTGGGCCGCGCCCGCCCGGACGGCCTCCCGGCCCGTCTCCCCGGCCCTGATCCACGGCGTGACCGTGCCCCCGGCGTCGGCACGGCTGCTGGACTCCATGTCGGACTACGGGGACTGAACGGCGCACACGCGGGAACCGTGAGCTCCCCCGCTGCGTCCCATCGCCGTCCCCCGTGAAGGGGAGGCGGGATACGACCCACCAGCGGCCCGAATCCGACCGGGCCGGGTCCCCTGGGACAGCTGTGCAGCCGAAGGAGCGATGCGGTGAACACCGAGCGACCCGATCACGACGACGACCCCAGGGAAGCGGGCGCCGCCGGAACCGCCGACGCGCCCGAGGGGCCCGAGGGGGAGGAGCGACGCTCGACGGGGGCCGAGGCTTCGGACGCTGCTCCGGCATCGGATGCGGCGCCGGAGACGGCGCCGGAGTCGGGTTCGGAGGCTGGGGTGTCGGCGGGGGCCGGTGAGGGTGCGGGCGATGAAGCCGCCGACGCCGGGGCCGGTGAGGCCGGGCGCGACGATGCCGCCGAGGCCGGTGCGGCCGGCGGCGACCAAGCCGACGACGCCGGGGCACGTGAAGCGGCCGAGGCCGACGCCGGTGCAGCCGGCGGCGACGAAGCCACCGGGGCAGCCGAAGCCGGGAAGGGCGGCGCCCCCGCCGCGGCCGAGGAACCCGGCCCCGCGCCGGAGCCCGGCCCGGCCCCCCACCACGACGACGAGGACCCGGCACGTCACCCCGGCGGGCGTTCCAGGACGCCCGCGATCATCGCCTCCGTCGCCGCCGCCGTCCTGCTGATCGGCGGTGGTGGGGCCTGGCTCGCCTCCCACGCCTCCGGGGGGTCCGGCGGAGGCACGTCGTCCGGCGCGCCCGGCTCGGGCGGCACTCCCCCGCCGCTCGCCCTCGACGGCTACTCGGACTCGACGGCGGACGACGGCGACGGCATCGCGCCCGGCGAGCCCAACCCCTACGGCGCCACCTACCGCCTCGGCGGCCCGCTGCCGACCGGTCCCCGTGACGCCCCGGTGTACGGGGCCCGGGGCGAGGTCACCGAGGACGACGTGGCCCGGCTGGCGAAGGCGCTCGGGGTCGAGGGCGTGCCGGTGGCGCAGGGCGAGGTGTGGAAGATCGGCGGCCAGGACGGCTCGGGGCCCGCCCTGCAGGTGAACAGGCAGACGCCGGGCACCTGGACGTTCAGCCGTTACGCGCCGGGCACCGACGACTGCAAGGGCGTCGGCTCCTGCAAGGCCCCGCGATCCGGCGGCGAGCCGGTGAGCGAGGACGAGGCGGAGAAGGCCGCCGCTCCCGTGCTCGAGGCGGTGGGTCAGGACGAGGCGAAGCGCGACGCGAGCCAGGTGCTGGGCGCCCAGCGGGTGGTCAACGCCGATCCCGTGGTCGGCGGACTGCCCACCTACGGCTGGACGACCGGGGTCACGGTCGGCTCGGACGGCGCGGTCGTCGGCGGGAGTGGCCGGCTGAAGTCGCCGGTCGAGGGCGACACGTACCCCGTGGTCACCGCGCAGAAGGCGCTGGACCTGATGAACGGGCAGCACAAGGGCGACCACCGGAGGGGCATCGGCGGCTGTGCCCGCCCCGTGCCGCTGCAGGACGGGTCCGGGCAGCAGCCCTGCGACTCGCCGAGCGGCATGCCCGACAAGGATCCCCGGAAGGACACGGTGACGGTCGAGGGCGCGGTGTTCGGTCTGGCGGCGCACGTCGTGGACGGGCGCCAGGCGCTGGTGCCGTCCTGGCTGTTCGAGGTGACGGCGCCGGGCGCCACGGACCCGTTCACGGTGACCTACCCGGCGGTCGACCCGAAGTTCCTGGGCTCCCCCGAGCGGGGCGGGCCGGGTGACGAGCCGACGTCGAAACCGCAGCCGCGGGACGTGAAGGTCGAGGGCCACCGGGCCGAGGGCGCGGAGCTGACCGTCACGTTCACGGGCGGGGTGTGCGCCGACTACGACGTGCGGACGAGCGAGAAGGGCGACGAGGTGACCGTCACGGTGACCTCCACCCCGTGGCCCGACAAGGTCTGCATCATGATCGCCAAGAAGTTCGAGAAGACCGTGCCGCTGGACGGGCCGCTCGGTGACCGCCGGGTCGTGGGCTCGGACGGCAGGACGGTGCCGCTGGCCAAGGAGGGCGCGCGGCTGCCGGCGCCGCCGACGCGGGAGCGGTAGGACCGCGGCGGCACCCGACCTCGCCCAGCACGAAGGCGGCGGCCCCTTGCGGGGACCGCCGCCTTCGTCGTGTTCGCTGCCGCGGGGGCTGCCGGCGGCTCAGCTGAAGGAGTCGCCGCAGGCGCAGGAGCCCGTCGCGTTGGGGTTGTCGATGGTGAAGCCCTGCTTCTCGATGGTGTCCACGAAGTCGATCGTGGCGCCGCCCAGGTACGGGGCGCTCATCCGGTCGGTGACGACCTTCACACCGCCGAAGTCCTTCTCGACGTCGCCGTCGAGCGAGCGCTCGTCGAAGAAGAGCTGGTAGCGCAGGCCGGAGCAGCCGCCGGGCTGGACGGCGACGCGCAGCGCGAGGTCGTCGCGGCCTTCCTGGTCGAGCAGCGCCTTGACCTTGGACGCGGCCGCGTCGGTCAGGATGATGCCGTCGGTGACGGTGCTGGTCTCGTCCGATACGGACATCTACATCTCTCCCGGGTTGTACGGAGACTGCTTGGCGACGGGTGCAACCGGCGGGGCCTCGGATTCATTCCGGGACCGGGCGCTCGGTCTCGGCTCCTTTTCATGCTCGCACACGCGCTGGGAACCCGAAAACGGCTCTTTCCCCGCCTTCCGGGAATGAACGGCGGCCCGCCGGGATTCACGTCACACCGACGCTATGGCCATCGTCAACGTGACGTGAAGCGGTTATGATAGATAGCGTCAAAACGACGAAAAGTCGCGGAACAGAAAGGGTGCGTGTCGTGACCACCGCCCAAACCCAGGAGCTCGACGTACAGCCGACGCCCCTCGCCCTGCTGCTCCTCGGCCGCGAGGCCGACCCGAGGAGCGAGCGCGGCGTGGAGTGTCCCGGCGACCTGCCCTCGCCGTCCGACCCGGACCTGGTGGAGCGCGCCCGCAAGGCGAAGGAGAAGCTCGGGGACAAGGTCTTCGTGCTGGGCCACCACTACCAGCGCGACGAGGTCATCCAGTTCGCCGACGTCACCGGGGACTCCTTCAAGCTGGCCCGGGACGCCGCGGCGCGTCCGGAGGCCGAGTACATCGTGTTCTGCGGTGTGCACTTCATGGCGGAGTCCGCGGACATCCTGACCTCCGACGACCAGAAGGTCGTGCTGCCCGACCTCGCCGCCGGCTGCTCGATGGCCGACATGGCGACGGCCGAGCAGGTCGCCGAGTGCTGGGACGTGCTCACCGAGGCCGGCACGGCCGAGCAGGTCGTGCCCGTCTCGTACATGAACTCGTCCGCCGACATCAAGGCGTTCACGGGCAAGCACGGCGGCACGATCTGCACCTCGTCCAACGCCAGGCGCGCCCTGGACTGGGCCTTCGAGCAGGGCGAGAAGGTGCTCTTCCTGCCCGACCAGCACCTCGGGCGCAACACCGCGGTCCGCGACATGGGCATGTCCCTGGAGGACTGCGTCGTCTACAACCCGCACAAGCCGAACGGCGGCCTGACCGCCGAGGAGCTGCGGGCGGCGAAGATGATCCTGTGGCGCGGCCACTGCTCGGTGCACGGCCGGTTCAGCCTCGACTCGGTGAACGACGTCCGCGAGCGCATCCCGGGCGTGAACGTCCTGGTCCACCCCGAGTGCAGGCACGAGGTCGTGGCCGCGGCGGACCACGTCGGTTCGACGGAGTACATCATCAAGGCCCTGGAGGCCGCGCCCGCCGGCTCCAAGTGGGCCATCGGCACGGAGCTGAACCTGGTCCGCCGCCTGGCGAACCGTTTCGCGCCCGAGGGCAAGGAGATCGTCTTCCTCGACAAGACGGTCTGCTTCTGCTCGACGATGAACCGCATCGACCTCCCCCACCTGGTCTGGACCCTGGAGTCCCTGGCCGAGGGCAACCTCGTCAACCGCATCGAGGTGGACAAGGAGACGGAGGCGTTCGCGAAGCTGGCGCTGGAGCGGATGCTGGCCCTGCCGTAGCGGTCCGTCCGCACCACGAGGGCCCACCCGGACTCCGGGTGGGCCCTCGCCGTCGAACCGCTGGTCAGAGCTGAGCCGGCTCCGGCTCCCGTGCGGGCTCGCCCTCGGTCGGCAGGCCCTTCTTCGCCGCGCGCTTCTTCGCCCGGCGCTCCTTGCGGAGCTCGACCATCGCGTACAGCGTCGGGACCAGCAGCAGGGTGAGGAGCGTCGACGTCACCAGACCGCCGATCACGACCACGGCCAGCGGCTGGGCGATGAAGCCGCCCTCGCCGGTGATGCCGAGGGCCATCGGCATCAGGGCGAAGATCGTCGCCAGGGCGGTCATCAGGATCGGGCGCAGCCGGTGCCGGCCGCCCTCGATCACGGCCTCGACCACGCCGTGGCCCTGCTCGCGGTACTGGTTGATCAGGTCGATCAGCACGATCGCGTTGGTCACGACGATGCCGATCAGCATCAGCATGCCGATCATCGCGGGCACGCCCATCGGGGTACCGGTCGCCACCAGCAGGCCGATCGCGCCGGTGGCGGCGAACGGGATGGAGACGAGCAGGATCAGCGGCTGGATCAGCGACCGGAAGGTGCCGACCAGCAGCATGAAGACGATCGCGATGGCGGCCAGTATCGCCAGGCCCAGGTTGGCGAACGCCTCGTCCTGGTCCTCGGAGACACCTCCGATCGAGGCCGTGGCGCCGTCCGGGAGCTTCAGCGCGTCGATCTCGGACTGCAGCCGGGCGCTGACCGCGCCGGTGTTGTCGCCGGTCGGCTTCGCGGTGATGGTGGCCGCGCGCTGGCCGTCGATGCGGGTCATCGACACCGGCCCGTCGACCAGCTCCACCGTGGCGATGTCGCCGAGCCTCACCTTGCCGCCCAGGCGCAGGTCCTGGAGCTGCTTCAGCGTCCGGGCGGGCTGCGCGGAGCGGATGACGACGTCGCGCTCGGTGTCGTCGAGGACCGCCTTGGCCGCCGGGGTGCCGCGGACGGCCTGGGCGACGACGACGCCGAGTGTCTGGTCGTCGAAGCCGGCCGCGGCCGCCTTGTCACCTGCCCTGACCGAGATGCGCGGCACGCTCTGCGCGAGGTCGCTGGAGACGTCCGTGACGTCGTCGAGCGAGGCGACGGCTTCGCGGACCTCCTCGGATGCCCGGCGCAGCACGTCGGCGTCGGCGGCCTTCACGACCACGCTGAGGTCCTGGGCGCCGAAGCCGTCACCGGCGGTGAGGGTGGTCGTGCCGATGCCCTTCAGCCCGGCCAGGCCCTTCTCGATGCGGTCCTGGACGTCCTCGGCCGACGCCGAGTCCTCCAGGCTCACCTGGTAGGACGCCTGGTTGGTGTCCGTGCCACCGCCGAAGGCGGCCATGAAGCCGGACGAGCCGATGGTGACCTGGTAGTCCTTCACGCCCTCGGTGCCGGCGAGCAGCCGCTCGACCTTCCGGGCCTGGGCGTCCGTCGCCGCGAGGCTGGTGCCGGGCTTCAGCTCCTGCTTGACGGTGAGGACCTGGAC
Organism: Streptomyces sp. NPDC058741; assembly: GCF_042746715.1. Taxonomy (NCBI): domain Bacteria; kingdom Bacillati; phylum Actinomycetota; class Actinomycetes; order Kitasatosporales; family Streptomycetaceae; genus Streptomyces; species Streptomyces sp. NPDC058741. The sequence continues at coordinate 148,688 of NZ_JBHYQH010000008.1, forward strand.
CTCGCCCTGGTCGAAGAAGTTCGTCTTCAGCAGGGGTGCCATGCCGAAGGTGCCGGCCAGGACGACGACCGCGAGGGCCACGCTGGTGAGGCGGCGGCGGGTCGCGAACCGCAGGACCGGGACGTAGAGGCGCTGCAGGCGGCTCCTGGCCTCCTTCTCCTCGGCCACCCGGCGGGCCTCGGCCGCGTCCTCGGGGGTGCCCTTCGGGGGCCGCAGGAACCAGTACGACAGGACCGGAACGACCGTCAGGGAGACCAGGAGGGACGCCAGCAGGGCGGCCGTGACGGTGAGGCTGAACGAGCCGAACAGCTCGCCCACCACGCCGCCGACCAGGCCGATCGGCAGGAACACGGCGACCGTGGTGAGCGTGGAGGACGTCACCGCGCCCGCGACCTCGCGGACGGCGTCGAGGATGGCCGACCTGCGTTCCTCGCCGTAGCCGAGGTGGCGCTTGATGTTCTCCAGGACCACGATCGAGTCGTCGACGACGCGGCCGATGGCGATGGTGAGGGCGCCCAGGGTGAGGACGTTGAGCGACAGGTCGCGCGTCCACAGCACGAGCAGCGCGAGGACCACGGACAGCGGGATGGACACCGCCGTCACGAGGGTGGAGCGGACCGAGGCCAGGAAGACGAGGATCACCAGGACCGCGAAGAGCAGTCCGAGTCCGCCCTCGGTGGTCAGGCCCTTGATGGACTTCGACACGGCCGGGCCCTGGTCGCTGACGACCGTGAGGGTCGCGCCGGAGCCGAGGTCCTCGCGCAGGCCGGGGAGCTTTTCCTGGACGGCGTCGGAGATGGCCACCGCGCTGCCGTCGCGGTCCATGGTCACGGCGACCGCGAGGCTGGGCTTGCCGTCGGTGCGGGTGAGGGAGTCGGCCGGGGCCTCCTGCTGCTTCACCTCGGCGACGTCGCCGAGGCGCACCGGCCGGCCCTTGCCGGGCTCGCCCTTGACCATCAGGTCACGGATCTGCTCGATCGAGGTGAGGCCGCCGCCGACCTGGACGGTGCGGTTGGCGCCGTCCTCGTCGAAGGAGCCGGCCGGGACGGTCGCGCCGCCCGCCTTCAGGGCCTCGGCGAGGGACTGCGAGGTCAGGCCCGCCTTCGCGAGCTCGGCGTCGTCGGGCGTGACGGTGACCTGGAGGTCGCGCACCCCGTCGACGGTGACCTGGCCGACGCCGTCGATGCTCCTGAGGTCCGGCACGACCGTCCTGTCGAGCTGGTCGGCCAGGGCCTGCTGGTCGCGGTCGGAGGCGGCGGCGAGGACGACGGTCGGGATGTCGTCCGTCGAACCGGCGACGACCTGCGGGTCCACGACGTCGGGGAGCTGCGCGCGCACCCGGTTGACGGCCTGCTGGACGTCGGCGACCAGTTGCTCGGTGTCGTTGCCGTAGTCGAAGGACGCCATGATCACGGCGTTGCCCTCGCTGGCGGTGGAGGTGACGCCGCTGATGCCGTCGACCGCCTCGAGACCGTCCTCGATGGGTTCGACGACCTGCTTCTCGACCACGTCCGGGGACGCGCCCTGGTACGGCGCCAGCACGGACACCATGGGCAGTTCGATGGTGGGCAGCAGCTGCTGTTTGAGCTGGGGTATGGCGATCGCCCCGAAGACGAGCGCGATGATCGACATCAGCCCTATCAGGGCCCTTTGCGCGAGACTGAATCTCGACAGCCAGGACATGGGTCAGGGTCTCTCTTCTGTTCAACGGCAGAAGCGGCAGCGCGCGCGGATGAGCGCCCGCCCTAACACCCTGGGCCATGGCGGACGGCGCCCCGTAAGCCCCAGGTCCCGTTCCTCGCCCGGCGCCTACTCCGGGCGCAGTACGCCCGGGCCGGGCTCACTCCACCCTCGGACGGACCAGCCCGGTCTCGTAGGCGGTGACCACGAGCTGGGCGCGGTCGCGGGCACCCAGCTTGGCCATGGCCCGGTTGACGTGCGTCTTCACCGTCAGCGGGCTGACCTCCAGCCGCTCGGCGATCTCGTCGTTGGAGTGGCCGCCGGCGACCAGGACGAGCACCTCGCGCTCCCGGACGGTGAGCGAGTCGAGCCGCTCACCGCGGGCCGGGTCGCGGTCGCCGTCGGCGGGGTCCTCCTGGGCGAGGAAGCGGGCGATCAGGCCGGTGGTGGCCGCCGGGGACAGCAGGGCCTGGCCCCCCGCGGCGATGCGGATGGCGTTCAGCAGTTCCTCGGGCTCGGAGCCCTTGCCGAGGAACCCGGAGGCGCCGGCGCGCAGCGACCGTACGACGTAGTCGTCGACCTCGAACGTCGTCAGGATGACCACGCGGACGTCGGACAGCTCCGGGTCGGCGCTGATCATGCGGGTCGCCGCGAGTCCGTCGGTGCCGGGCATGCGGATGTCCATGAGGACGACGTCGGCGCGCTGCTCCTTGGTCAGCCGCACCGCCTCCGCGCCGTCGGAGGCCTCCCCGACCACCTCCATGTCGGGCTCGGAGTCGACGAGCACACGAAAGGCGCTGCGGAGCAGCGCCTGGTCGTCGGCGAGCAGGACACGGATGGTCATGCGGGGTCCTCCCCGGTCGGTGTGCGGCTCTTGACGGGCAGGATCGCATGGACGCGGAAGCCGCCGCCGTAGCGGGGACCGGTGGTCAGGGTGCCGCGCAGGGCGGTGACGCGCTCGCGCATCCCGAGCAGGCCGTGGCCGCCGCCGGCGGCCGGGGCCTCGTCCTCGCCGCCGCCGTCGTCGAGGACGGTGATCTCGATGCCAGGTCCGACGCGGACGACGCTGACCTCGGCCTTGGCCCGGGACCCGGCGTGCTTCTGCACGTTGGTGAGGGCTTCCTGGATGATCCGGTAGGCGGCCAGGTCGACGGCGGCGGGCAGGGTGGTGTCCTGGTCGGCTCGGGCGACCTCGATGTGCAGGCCGGCGTGGCGGAAGGTGCCGGTGAGTTCGTCGAGGCGGTCCAGGCCGGGAGCCGGTTCGGTGGGGGCCTCGGGGTCGCCCGACTGCCGCAGCAGGCCGACGGTGGCGCGCAGTTCGTTGAGCGCGGAGCGGCTGGCCTCACGGACGTGCCCGAGGGCCTCCTTGGCCTGGTCGGGGCGCTTGTCCATGACGTGCGCGGCGACGCCGGCCTGCACGTTGACCAGGGCGATGTGGTGGGCGACGACGTCGTGCAGGTCCCGGGCGATGCGCAGGCGCTCCTCGGCGACCCGGCGGCGGGCCTCCTCCTCGCGGGTGCGTTCGGCGCGTTCGGCGCGTTCGCGGATGGCCTGGACGAAGGCGCGGCGGCTGCGGACGGCGTCCCCGGCGGTGGCGCCGATGCCCGTCCAGGCGAGGATCGCGAGGTTCTCCTGGGCGTACCAGGGCAGGCTGCCGGCGGCCATCGCCGAGCCGGTCAGCACGGTCGTGGTGAGCAGGCCGACGCGCCAGGTGGTGGGGCGGTCGGTGGTGGAGGCGACGGTGTAGAGGGCGATGACGGCGGACATCGCGACCGGGGCGCGGGGGTCGCCGGTGACGGACTCGGTCACGGAGAAGGCTCCGGTGAGGGCGAGGACCGTCAGGGGCGCGTGGCGGCGGAAGGCCAGGGCCGCGGCGCCGAGGGCCATGAGGAGGAGGCTGAGGAGGTCCGGTGTGCGCAGGACCCAGCTGACGCTGTCGCGGTGCCGTGGTTCCATGAAGGAGCCGGCGACCATGCAGACCAGGACGGCGGCGGACAGGGCCGCGTCCACGGCCAGCGGGTGCGCCTTGGCCCGGCATCTGGCCCGCGCGAGTGTGCTCACGGGGGTTCACGGTAGCCGGGGTGGGTGTGCGGGGGTATGGGACGGGGGCCGGAAGGCCGGGCGGCACGAGGCCCGGGGTCAGGGACCCGGGTCAGGAACCCGGGATCAGGCCGTCGTCGCTGAGGAGCTCCCGGACGTCCTCCAGGGTGGCGTCCGGGGACGGCAGGATCAGCTCCGACGGCTCCAGGGAGTCGTCGGGGAGGGGGTCGCCCAGGTCGCGGACCCTCGTCAGGAGGGCCTGGAGGGTGCGGCGGAAACCACGGCCGTCGCCGTTGTCCATTTCCGCGAGGAGCTCGTCGTCCAGCTTGTTCAGCTCGGCGAGGTGGCTGTCGGCCAGCCTCACCTGGCCCTCCCCCATGATCCGTACGATCATGTCGCCCTCCTAGGCGTGGACCCCTACTGGCCGTCTACTGCTTGTCGAAGCGCGGAGTGTCCTGCGGCTGCTGCCGGGACTGCTGCTCGCCGGTGCCGCCCTCGATGGCCTGCTGCCCGCCGCCGGTGCCCCCGGCCAGCTCGGCCTTCATACGCTGCAGCTCCAGCTCCACATCCGTACCACCGGAGAGCCGGTCCAGCTCGGCCTGGATGTCGTCCTTGTGCATGCCGGACTGGTCATCGAGGGCGCCGGAGGCGAGCAGCTCGTCGATGGCGCCGGCGCGGGCCTGGAGCTGGGCCGTCTTGTCCTCGGCGCGCTGGATGGCCAGGCCGACGTCGCCCATCTCCTCGGAGATGCCGGAGAAGGCCTCGCCGATCCGGGTCTGCGCCTGGGCGGCCGTGTAGGTCGCCTTGATGGTCTCCTTCTTCGTGCGGAAGGCGTCGACCTTGGCCTGGAGCCGCTGGGCCGCGAGGGTGAGCTTCTCCTCCTCGCCCTGGAGCGTGGCGTGCTGGGTCTCCAGGTCGGTCACCTGCTGCTGGAGGGCGGCCCGGCGCGAGAGCGCCTCGCGGGCCAGGTCCTCCCGGCCGAGCGCGAGCGCCTTGCGGCCCTGGTCCTCCAACTTGGTGGACTGCGACTGCAGCTGGTTCAGCTGGAGCTCCAGGCGCTTGCGGCTGGTCGCCACGTCGGCGACGCCGCGGCGCACCTTCTGGAGCAGCTCCAGCTGCTTCTGGTACGAGTAATCGAGGGTCTCGCGCGGGTCCTCGGCCCGGTCCAGGGCCTTGTTGGCCTTCGCGCGGAAGATCATCCCCATACGCTTCATGACACCGCTCATGGGCTTCGCGCGCCCCCTTCTGACCGACTCCGGCTCGAGCTCCTGCGACAGAACCCACAGTACGGGCCCTGCATCCATTACCGCACTGTTCGGGGACGGATGCGCTCATCCCCGAGGACGACTGCGTGCGCTGCCGCTCCGGCGTAGGGAGTAGGTGGTCCCCGGGGTCGCCGGGGGTCCTCGTCCCGTGGGAACGGGCGGTGCGTACACAACGTCCCCTCTGTCCCCTTACTGACGTCTGGTGTTGCCGGATCGTTCCCCACGGGGCTTCGGTCCATGCCGGGAAGCCCTTACCCTTGGGTTTTGTGTTTCGTAGCCGTGCCAAGGACGAGAAGGACCGGGCCGCCGACAAGGCGCCGGTGACCGACTCCAGTCAGCCCCGTCACCCCGAGGCCCCCAAGGGCCGCCCCACGCCCAAGCGCAGTGCGGCCCAGTCGCAGCGCCGCAGCGTGGCCAACACGTCGACGACGCGCAAGGACGCCGCCAAGCGGCAGCGCGAGGAGCGCCGTGCCGCGCTGGAGCGGCAGCGCCAGGCGCTGGCCTCCGGCGACGAGCGGTACCTGCCCGCGCGGGACAAGGGACCGGTCCGCCGGTTCGCGCGCGACTTCGTCGACTCGCGGTTCAACATCGCGGAGTTCTTCCTGCCCATGGCGGTGGTCATCCTCGTGCTGAGCATGGTGCGGGTGGCCTCGCTGCAGAACATCGCGCTGCTGCTGTGGCTCGTGGTGATCGTGCTGATCGTGCTCGACTCGTTCGTCACGGCCTTCCGCCTGAAGAAGCAGCTGAACGAGCGCTTCGCCGGGGAGAACAAGCGCGGCGCCATCGCCTACGCCCTGATGCGCTCCCTCCAGATGCGCCGGCTCCGGCTGCCGAAGCCGCAGGTCAAGCGCGGAGAGCGACCCTGACCACGACGTCGTTGCCCGGGGATGCGGCACCGGCCCGGCCGGCCGAGCCGGGCGGGCTGCGCGATGTCGTCCGCCAGGAACTGGTGACGCGTCAGCTGGACGAGCAGATCGTCGGGCGGTTCCCGGTCGGGCGGCGGCTGCGCGTGCTCGATGTGGGGATGGGCCGGGGCACGCAGGCGCTGCGGCTGGCACGGGGCGGGCACCAGGTGACCGGTCTGGAGCAGGACACGACGATGGTCGCCGCCGCCCGGGAGTACCTGGCGGGGGAACCTGAGGGCATCCGCAAGCGGATGCGGATCATCGAGGGCGACGGCCGGGACACCGGCGTGCACTTCCTGCCGGGCAGTTTCGACGTGGTGCTGTGCCACGGCGTGCTCATGCACGCCGAGGAGGCGGATCCGCTGCTGGCGGGGCTGGCCCGGATGCTCGCGCCCGGCGGGCTGCTGTCCCTGCTGGTGCGCAACGGGGACGCGCCGGCGATGCGGCCGGGGCTGTCCGGCGACTGGGCGGGCGCGCTGGCCGCGTTCGACACGGGACGGGCCGACCGGCTGAAGGACCTGACGGCGACGCTCGCGGGGATCGGGGCGCCGCTGCACGCCTGGTACGGGGTGCGCGTGTTCACGGACACCGCGCGGGACGGCGCGCCGGTCCCGGCCGGCCTGGAGGCGCTGCTCGCCGTGGAGGACAAGGCCGGGCGGACGGATCCGTACCGCGGGGTGGCCGCGCTGCTGCACCTGTGCGGCGTGCGGGGCTGACTCCGCGGAAGGGGCTGACCCCACGGAAGAGGGGGTGGGCGGGGGCCGCCGGCCCCCGCCCCGGGCTCACGCCTCGGCGGCGTGCAGGCTCATCGGCCCGTAGATCTCCGTGGCGTCCTCGAACAGCCGCACCTGGTCGGCGCCGCCCTCCTGCAGGGCCTTCCAGTGCTCCCCGATCCAGGACTCGGCGTCCCCCTGGGTGGGGAACTCCTCGGGCGGCACCGCGGGCTGGACCTCCGTCCCGTCCGTCTTCTCGAACCGCCACGACCATGCCGCCATGTACGCCTCCCATGTGTGTGAGCACCCTGCACAGCGAAAGCCGGATCTTGGTCCGGCCCGGGTCCCGAGCCTATGCGCTCCGCCGGGCGGGGCGGGACAGCCGGTCGAGGGCCCCACGCCCCTTGCGGGGGTGTCTCCAGCACGCATGCCCCCTTGCGGCGGGTGAGAATCGGGGCGTGGAACTCACTCTGCTCGGCACCGGCGCCCCCGCGGGCCTCCCCCGTCCCGACTGTCCCTGCGCGGCCTGCGCCGCCGCGATCGGCCCGGCCGCCCGGGCGGCCACCGCGCTGCTCGTGGACGGGGTGCTGCTGCTCGACCTGACGCCAGGGGCCGCGTTCTCGGCGGCGCGGGCGGGGCGCTCGCTGACCGGCGTACGGCAGGTGCTGCTGTCGCATCCGCACGAGGGGCCAGCGGTGGAGGTGCCGGCCGGGCTGCCGCAGCCGGGGCGGGTGCCGGACGGGCGGGAGCTGACGCTGCTGACGGGGCACCGGGTGCGGGCGGTGGCGCTGGACGCGCCGGGCACGGGGTACGCGGTGACCGGGCCGGGGGGGCAGCGGCTGCTGTACCTGCCGCCGGGCGGGGCACCGGCGGGGCTGGAGGGGCCCGCCGAGGTCTACGACATGGTCCTGCTGGACGTCGTGGGGCGGCCGGACGCGCTGGCGAAGCTGCGGGCGGTTGGCGCGGTGGGGCCGGCGACCGACGTCGTCGCCGTGCACCTGGACCACGACGTGCCGCCGGGCCCGGAGCTCGGGCGGCGGCTCGCGGCGGCCGGGGCACGGGCCGTGCCGGACGGGACGACGCCGGCCGTGGGGGCCTACGGGGACGTCCCGGACGTGCCGCGGCGGACGCTGGTGCTGGGCGGGGCGCGCTCGGGGAAGTCGGTGGAGGCCGAGCGCCGGCTGGAGTCCTTCCCGGACGTGCTCTACGTGGCGACGGGCGGCTCGCGCAACGGGGACACCGAGTGGTCCGGGCGGGTGGCGGCGCACCGGGAGCGGCGGCCCGGGTCGTGGCAGACGGTCGAGACGTGCGATCTGGTGCCGTTGCTGGAGGCCGAGGGGCCACCCCTGCTCATCGACTGCCTGTCGCTGTGGCTGACGGACGCCATGGACGCCGCCGGGGCGTGGGACGACGCGGTGTGGGCGGAGCGGGGGGAGAAGGTGCTGCGGGAACGGGTGCGGGAGCTGACCGAGGCGGTGCGGGCGACGCGGCGGACCGTGGTCGCGGTGTCGAACGAGGTGGGCTCGGGGATCGTGCCGGCGACCGCGTCGGGACGGCGGTACCGGGACGAACTCGGGCGGCTGAACGCGGGGTTCGCGGACGAGTGCGAGCACGTGGTGCTGGTGGTGGCGGGGCAGGCGGTGGTCCTGCGGGGGTGAGGTGGACCCGTGCGGGGGGCGGGGCGCAGCGGTCCCGCACCCCGCGAGCGCCCCGGCACCGCCCGGCGGGGACCGGGTAGACGGGCTGGGCAGGCTGGACGGCCTAAAGGGGCTGAACGGGCTGGACGGGCTTGCGGGCGATCAGCCGGTAGGTGTTCGCGCAGCGGGTGCGGCGGGCCAGCGGGGCGATCAGGTGGTCCGCCGCCGCTGCCAGGGCCACCAGGGGGACGCCCGCGCGCAGCAGGACCGCGCGGAGGTACTGGTGGGTGCGGGGCGGGGGGATCGCCCGCCAGGGGGTGTCGGGGGCCGGGATGCTGTGGGAGAGGGCCAGGGCCATCGCGCCGGAGAGGTCGTGGGCGAGGTGGACCGGGCGGTGGTCCAGCGTCAGGATCTCGCAGCCGGACGCCTCCAGTTCCGCGCGCAGGTTGTGCGGGGGCAGCAGGTGGAGGTGGCGCGGCTGGTCGTAGGGCAGCCACCAGCGGCCCAGGAGCCTGGCGAAGACGCTGCGCGGGTCCAGGGTCTCGACGAGGAGGTGGCCGCCGGGCCGCAGCACGGTGAGGGCCGCGCGGAGTTCGGCCCGGGGGTCGGGCGTGCCCTCCAGGTGGTGGAGCATGCTGACCACGTCGTAGCGGGCGCGCAGCGGGGTCGCGACGCGCGGGTCCGTCAGGCGGCCCACGTGCGCCTCCTCCACGCGGTCGGCGGTGCGGGCGCGCACCACGCGCGGGGTGGGGTCCAGGCCGTCGAACGCGGTGTAGGGGAAGACCTCGCGGGCCGCGGCGGGGAAGCGGGCGTGCCCCGTGCCCACGTCCAGCCAGCTCTCCGGTTCGCCGAGGCGGCGCATCGCGCGGGCGGCGGAGCGGTGGCGGCGGCGGCCGGCGCGCAGCGCCAGCAGGCCGTCACTGGCCGCGTCGCGCGGCGCCCCGTGCACGGTCCGGTGGTAGCGGGCGAGGCCCTCGGCCGTGAGACGGGGGTTCTGGAAGGTGTGGCCGCAGTCGCGGCACTCGTCGACGGTGAAGCTGCCCGGCTGGAACTGCCGCAGGTCGCCCGTGCGCAGCCGGTTGCGCAGCCGGGCGGAGCCGCACCAGGGGCAGTCCTCGCGGCGGGGTTCGTGGACCCGGGTGGTCGCCTGGGGAGCGGGGTGCGCGGACGGGGCGGGCTGGGAGGGGCGGCGTGCGGGCATGGGCGGCTCCCGGGCAAGGGCGTACGGCAGGGACGTACCGGCGGGACGGCGAGCGAACCGTGTACGACAATCCGCTGCAAACCGGAACGTATGGGATGCCGATGCCGGGTGCAACGACGTCGCCCCGGCGGTGCGGTGATGTGGCGCCCTGCTGTTCGACCGCTGCCGGTACTGTTCGGCGAATGAGCTCGCTTAATCTCGACGACTTCACCGATCTGATCGAGCGTCCGGACGGCGGGGTGCGCCGTGACGCGGAGGCGCGCCGGGAGCGGCAGGTCGTGCCGCCGGGGTCGCTGGGCCGTCTCGACGAACTGGGTGAGTGGCTGGCGGCGGCGCAGTCGGCCGTGCCGGTGCGGCCGGTCGAGCAGCCGCGGGTGGTGCTCTTCGCCGGTGACCACGGCGTCGCCGAGCTGGGCGTCTCGGCCCGTGCGGCGGGCAGCGCGGAAGAGCTGGTGCGCGAGGTGCTCGCGGGCGGCCGGCCGGTGTCGGTGCTCGCCCGGCGCCTCGGCGTGTCGGTGCGGGTCGTCGACATGGCCCTGGACTGCGACCCCGGGGCCCTGCCGAAGGACGTCGTACGGCACCGGGTGCGGCGGGGCAGCGGACGGATCGACGTCGAGGACGCGCTGACCCCGGAGGAGGCCGAGGCGGCGTTCCGGGCCGGGGTGGCGGTGGCCGACGAGGAGGCCGACTCCGGCACGGACCTGGTGGTGCTGGGCGACGTGAGCGTCGGCGGGACCACGGCGGCGGGTGTGCTGGTCGCGGCGCTGTGCGGGGTCGACGCGTCGGTCGTCACCGGGCGGGGCGGGCTGGTGATCGACGACCTGGCGTGGATGCGCAAGTGCGCGGCGATCCGCGACGCGCTGCGCCGGGCCCGGCCGGTGCTGGGGGACCAGCTGCGGCTGCTGGCGACGGTGGGCGGGGCCGACCTCACGGCGATGACGGGGTTCCTGCTGCAGTGCGCGGTGCGGAAGCTGCCGGTGGTGCTCGACGGGGTCGTGGCGGCGGCGTGCGCGCTGGTCGGGCAGCGGATCGCGTTCCGGGCGCCGGACTGGTGGCTGGCCGCGCACGACAGCGGGGAGCCCGGGCAGGCGAAGGCGCTGGACCGGATGGCCCTGGAGCCGCTGCTCGGCCATGGCGTGACCGTCGGGGAGGGCACCGGAGGCCTGCTGGCACTGCCGCTCGTGCAGGCCGCCGCCGCCCTGGCGGCCGAACTGCCCGAGAAGCCGGAGGAGCCGGACAAGCCGGAGGAGCCTGAAGAGCCGAAGGAGCCTGAAGAGCCGGAGGCGCCCGAAGAGTCCGGGCCGTCGCAGAAGCTTGACGGCTCCGGGGCATCGCAGAAGCCCGAGCAGTCCGGAGCGTCACAGAAGCCCGAGGAGTCCGGGCCGTCGCAGAAGCCCGAGCAGTCCGGGCCGTCGCAGAAGCCCGAGCAGTCCGGGCCGTCGCAGAAGCCCGAGCAGTCCGGGCCGTCGCAGAAGCTTGACGGCTCCGGGGCATCGCAGAAGCCCGAGCAGTCCGGGCCGTCGCAGAAGCCCGAGCAGTCCGGGCCGTCGCAGAAGCCCGAGGAGTCCGGGCCGTCGCAGAAGCTTGACGGCTCCGGGGCATCGCAGAAGCCCGAGCAGTCCGGGCCGTCGCAGAAGCCCGACGGGCAGGATGTCGCCGGGGTTCCCTCCGAGCGCTGACGCGCCGGAGATCCTGATCACCCGCTCCCGGGTCAACTCCGTCCCGTCCTGACCGGGCCCTGGAACGTGGTGCCGGTTCGACGGAGTCGCCGGCCCCGCAGACGGACCGGCGCACCGACGAGGACGACCCGATGAGCACGCTCGCCCGCTGGGCCCGCGCCGACCGGGGGCCGCTGTACGCGGCGGTGCGCGGACCGCTGGTGCGGCGGCGGCGGGCGGTGCCCCTGGCGGTCGCTGGCGTGCGCCTGACGGCCGCGCTGCACGCCGTGCACACCCAGCCGTGGGGCTACCGGTTCGTGCGGGACGCGGGCGCCGTGCGGGCCGCGGACCCGCTGTGGCTCGCGCTGCTGCGCACGCCACCGTCGCTGTTCGTGCCCGCGCTGGATCTGCCGGTGTGGGGTGCGCCGGCGCGGATCCTGCCGGCCGTCGGCCTCGCGGAGCTGTGTCTGGGCCGGCGGCGCCTGCTCGCCCTGGCCCCCGCCGCCACGCTCGCGGGCACGCTGTACGCGCGGCTGGGCGTCCGGCTCGGCCCCGCGCACGCGCCGCCGGGCCTGCCCGCCCCGGACCGGTGGGTCGTGGACACCGGGCCGTCGGCGGCGGTGGTGGTGGCTCTGGCCGTCTTCCTGACCTGCCGCCACCGGGCGTACGTCACGGCGTCGGCTGTGGTCGCCGCGCTGGTGTTCGAGGTCGTCCTGAAGGGGAACCTCGTGGGCAAGGAGCACCTCGCCGTGATCGGGGCGGTGCTGGTGCTGTGCGCGGCCGGTGAGGTGCGTCAGCGGTGTTCGAGGGAGCGCGTCGGGTCGGGGTCGGGAGCGCCGCCGATCCAGTCCTGGACGGCACGTCTGGGTCCGGCCCAGCGCCGGTCGTGATGGTAGGCGCGCAGCGTCGACCGGGCCCGGGCCCTGGGGCGGTTGCGGTAGAACCGCTTGGCCCACAGGGAGGCGGGGCGGGCCAGCCGTACGGCGCCGATCAGGGCGATGAGGGGGATGACGACGCCCAGGACGGCCATGCGGACCTTGCCCTTGAACAGGGTGACGAGGGCGAAGGCGAAGTTCACGAGGATGGTCGCGAGGACGACGGCGCGGTTCTGCTGCTGGTCCTGGTTGAGGTCGTTCACGCCGAGGGGCGAGAAGCCGAGCAGGAGCAGGCCGACCAGGGAGGCGGTCAGGACGACCATCTCGACGCTCTTGCGGCCTTCGGGGGACCAGTAGACGTCGGCCAGGTGCAGCACCAGGGCGAACTCGTCGAGGACGAGTCCGGCGCCGATACCGAAGACCACCGCCGCCAGGTAGGAGCCCCAGCCGTACTGGCTGCCGGCCACCGCGCCGAAACCGCCGACGATCGTCAGGATGATCCCGGGGACCACGTGGTGGACGTGCACCCCGCCGCTGCTGATGTTGCCGAACGGGCCCTTGCCCGCGCGGATGAGGCGGGTGATGGCCCGGGTGATCAGGAAGGTCAGCACGAAGGCGACGAGGGCGAGGAGCAGGGGCATTTTGCCGGGTTCGACGATGTTCCGCTCCAGCCATCCCATAAGTGAACTCTATCCGCGGCTGCCGTCCCCGCCCTCCCGGGCTGCCGGTAGCCTGCGCCGGTGCCCAGAACCTCACCGCTCGACGGACTCCGCTTCGCCTTCGGCACGCTCACGGTGATCCCGGTCCGGGTGACCCGGTGGGACAGGGAGGCGGCGCGCGGCGGCATGTTGTGCGCCCCGGTGGCCGGGCTGGCGGCCGGCGCCGCCTCGGCCGCCGCCGGGCTGGCGCTGCTGTTCCTCGGCGCGGGCGCCCCGCTCGCCGCCGTGGCCTCGGTGGCCGTGCCGGCGGTGCTCACCCGGGGGCTGCATCTCGACGGCCTCGCGGACACCGCCGACGGGCTGGGCAGCGGCAAGCCCGCCGAGGACGCACTGCGGATCATGAAGCAGTCGGACATCGGCCCGTTCGGTGTGATCACCCTCGTCCTGGTGCTGCTCGCCCAGGTCGCCGCGCTCACCCAGGCCTACGGCGCCTCCTGGGCCTGGGGCGCCTTCGCGGCCGTCGTGGGCGCGACGGCGGCCCGGCTGGCCCTGACCCTGGCGGCCCGGTCCGGGGTGCCCGCAGCGCGGCCGGAGGGGCTGGGAGCGGCGGTGGCGGGCGTGGTGCCGTCGCGGGGTGCGCTGGCCGCGGCGGCCGCCGTCGTCGGGGTGACGGCGGCGGGGGGCGCCGTGTTCGGGCCGGGCGGCGTGATCCGGGCCGTGCTCGCGGTCGTCGTCGCCCTGGCCGCCGCCGAGGCGCTCCTGCGGCACTGCACGCGCCGCTTCGGCGGGGTCACCGGGGACGTCTTCGGCGGCCTGGCGGAGACGGCGGCGACCGTGACCCTGACCGGTCTGGCACTTGGCTGAAACCGTCTTCGCGTTCCCCTCCTGCCCGCGCCGCCCAGCCGCTATTTTCCTGCCCGGACACACAAGCGATCGGGGGACGTCCATGCCTATGCTGCGCCGTGCCGTGGCCTGGTTCATCGACTTCGCGCTGGTGGTGGCACTCGCCTCGGCGCTCGCGGTACTCACCTTCCACCGGGTCTCGGCACTCGTCACCGAGGTGCCCGAGCTGGCCACCCGGGGCGGCTTCGACCTGCTGACCTCGCGCGGCGACGTCCTCGAGGCCTCCCAGGACCTCGGGCTGCGGCTGTGGGACACGTCGGTGCTGTACGTCGAGCAGGCCTTCGGGCTGCTGGTGCTGACGGTGTTCCTCTACCAGTGGGCGTGCCTGGCGCTGGCCGGGCGCACGGTGGGCAAGGCCCTGGTCGGGCTGAAGGTCACCACGGCCTCCCCGCGCCGGGTCAGGGCGGCGCGGCGGGCCGCCGTCACCACCACCGTGGACGTCGCCGTGTACGCCGTCGCCTGCGTGCTGCTGGTGGAGGGGCAGGTCGTGCTGTCGGTGCTGGTGTGGGCGGTCGCGGTGGTGCTGTTCCTGCTGAACGCGCTGCCGGTCCTCTCCCCCGCCCGGCGGTCGCTGGCCGACCGGGTGGCGGGCACGTCGGTGACGGGGATCGGCCTCAGCATGCCTGCCGCCACGCCCCCAGTTCGTACTTCTTGAGCAGTGAACTGAGCTTCAGGCGGCGGGAGTCGGCGCAGAACCGGCGGGTGGGGACCTCGTACTCGACGTGGAAGACGGCCTTGCCCGCCGCCACGAACGGCTTCAGGGCCGCGCACTCGCCGTACTGGGCGCACTGCTCGTTGACCGCGAAGTCGAAGTCTTCGACCAGTTCCGGGATCTGGTCCAGGTCGTTCTTCAGTCCGACGGCCAGGCCCCGCTCGTGGGCGAGGCGGGCGACGAGGCGGTTGTAGCGGAGCTGGTCGGCGGCGGTGAGGGGGAAACCGGTGTCGTTGCGGTAGCCGTCCATGTTGTCGGGCTCGACCGCGTCGAAGCCCTTGTCGCGGCACATGTCGATCCGGGCGGCCATGAGCGGCTCCAGGACGTCGGTGCGGCGGATGTCGAGCCAGCGTTCGCCCTTCCAGCCGTTGCCCCGGCCGAGGACCTTCTCCGGGAACTCCCCGGCGTCCGGACGGAACTCCTCCCAGGCGCCGGTGGACAGGTAGCAGATGACCTTGCGGCCGTCGTCGTGCAGGCCGGCGACCGTGTCCGCGGAGTGGTCGAAGCCGTCGATGTCGTAGACGGGCACGTCGACGGAGGTGTCCAGGCGTCCGCTGAGCTGCCACTGCCAAGCGGTGCCGGGGCGGGGCTGCCAGCGGGGGCCGGGCTCGTCGTCGCCGGCCCTGGTGCAGCCCGCGAGCAGCACGGCGATCAGGGCGGCGGCGAGCGGGAAGGGGCGTCTCACGGGGTGTTCTCCAGGGGGTACGGCAGGGTGCCCCAAGGATGATCTCCCGAGGACCACGCCGTACGGGCGCGGGGCCGCCGCGGCGATCGCGTCCCACTGGGCGGGGCGGACGGACGGGTGCTCGTAGTACGGGACCAGGAGAGTGCTCATCGGTGGGCGGTTGCCCTTCCCAGGAGAGTGCTCATCGGTGGGCGGTTGCCCTTCCCAGGAGAGTGCTCATCGGTGGGCGGTTGCCCTTCCCAGGAGGGTGCACACCAGGGCGGCCTGGACGGCGGCGGTGCCGTACACGAGCGCACCGGCCAGGTGCGGATCGCCGGTGCGGGTGGTGAGGAGCGGGGTCTGGGCGAGGGCGGCGGCGCAGCACACCGCGGCCGCGCCGGTCACCGCGCCGAACGACTGGAGCAGCAGGCCGGTCCACAGGAGCACGCCGAGCAGCAGCAGCCCGGCCGGCCGGACACCGCCGGGGACCGGGGCGCCGGGCCACAGGGCGGCGGCGAGGCTCAGCGCGAGCAGGGCGACGAGGGAGACGGCCAGGCACCGCACGAGGGTGAGGACGGTGACGTGCCGGAAGGCGCGGGCGCTGCCGCTGGCGCGCAGCCCGGCGAGACTGGCGCTGCGAAAGCGGTGCGGCAGAACGACTCGGTGATCCTGGGGCGGCCGGCGTCGTTCAGGTCGATCGTCGTGTACGGGACGCCCGTGCTCCTGAGCTGGGCGGTGACGGCCCGGACGGGGCTGTCGCCGTTGTCGACCACCAGCACCCTCAGGTCGACGCGCGGGTCTTCCGCGGCCGCCGCTCCCGGGGCCACCGCCCCGGCCGTGATCTGCCGTGTCCAGTCCCAGCACCCGCCACGCCCCGCCCCGCCCCGGAACGCCTCCCCGACGGTCCGCCCCTCCAGCGCGGCCGCACCGGGCGGGCGTACGGCGCGGCCTCCAGGTTCGTCGTGTCCGCGCTGGTCAGCGCCTGGTGTGGGCTCTGCCTCCCACGTATGTGCTCGGGGCGCCTGCCGCCGTCATCGCGGCGGCCGTGCCTCTCCGTCCGCGCGCACGCTGCGCCATGGTCCCTCCCCCTTGAAGATCCCCCGGCTCCCCTTGCGGCCGAACGCAGGAGGATCCGTGGAGATCACGCAAAGCGGCGAGCAGGGCGCTCACCGGATCACGCCGAGTGTGACCCAGTTCACCGGCGTGAGGGATCAAGAAGTGGCCACCGTGCCACCGGCCGGTGAACGCCCGCAGGAATGAGCGAAACGGGCCACGCGCGTAGTCTCGTCGTCGAGTGTTCGCCGCACCGGGGATGGCCCCGCTGCATCCGCGCCCTGAGGTCCGCATAGGGTCGGCTGTCGGGCCCGGTCGACCCACACCGTTCGACCACCGCAACTTCACATCGGAAGCGAGATTTCACCACCGTGACTGCTCTCACTCTCAGCACCTCCGCGGCGCCCGGCCTGCGGGCCGACGCGATTGTTATCGGTGTCGCCAAGGGTGCCCAGGGGCCGGTCGTCGCACCGGGCGCCGAGGCCGTGGACAAGGCGTACGACGGCCGGCTGGCCGGCGTCCTGGAGACGCTCGGCGCCTCGGGTGCCGAGGGCGAGGTGACGAAGGTCCCGGCACCGTCCGGTTTCAAGGCCCCGCTCGTGCTGGCGGTTGGCCTCGGCGCGGTGCCCGAGAAGGACGGCGGCTACGACGCCGACGTCCTGCGCAAGGCAGCCGGCGTGGCCGCCCGTGCCCTGGCCGGCGCGAAGAAGGCCGCCTTCGCCCTGCCCCTGGCCGACGCCGCGGACGCCACCGCGATCGGCGAGGGCGCGCTGCTCGGCGCGTACACCTTCGACGCGTACAAGGCCGACGGCAAGGACCCCGTGGCGAAGAACGGCAAGGCCCCCCTCGCCGAGGTCGCCCTGCTCGGCGGCAAGCCCCGCGACAAGGCGTACAAGGCCGCCGTCGAGCGTGCCGTCGCCGTGTCCGAGGAACTCAACCGCGCCCGCGACCTGGTCAACACCCCGCCCAACGACCTGAACCCCGAGTCCTTCGCCGCGATCGCGCAGGCCGCTGCCAAGGAGCACGGCATCAAGGTGCAGGTGCTCGACGAGAAGGCCCTGGCCAAGGGCGGCTACGGCGGCATCCTCGGCGTCGGCGCCGGCTCGGCCGCCACCCCGCGCCTGGTGAAGCTGTCGTACACCTCCTCCAAGGCCAAGAAGCACCTCGCCTTCGTCGGCAAGGGCATCACCTACGACTCGGGCGGCATCTCGCTGAAGCCGGCCGGTCACAACGAGACGATGAAGTGCGACATGAGCGGCGCCGCCGCGGTGTTCGCCGCCGTCGTCGCCGCCGCGCGGCTCGGCCTGGAGGTCAACGTCACCGGCTGGCTCGCCCTGGCGGAGAACATGCCCTCCGGCTCCGCGACCCGTCCGGGTGACGTGCTGCGGATGTACAGCGGCAAGACGGTGGAGGTGCTCAACACCGACGCCGAGGGCCGCCTGGTCCTGGCCGACGCGCTGTGGGCCGCGTCCCGGGAGAAGCCGGACGCGATCGTGGACGTGGCGACGCTGACCGGCGCGATGGTCCTGGCGCTGGGCAACCGGACGTTCGGGATCATGGCCAACGACGACTCCTTCCGCGCGGCGCTGCACGAGGCGGCCGAGGAGGTCGGCGAGCCGGCGTGGCCGATGCCGCTGCCGGAGCACCTGCGCAAGGGGATGGACTCGGCCACGGCCGACATCGCGAACATGGGCGAGCGGATGGGCGGCGGCCTGGTCGCCGGTCTCTTCCTGCGCGAGTTCGTCGGCGAGGGCATCACGTGGGCGCACCTCGACATCGCCGGACCGGCCTTCAATGAGGGCGGGCCCTTCGGGTACACGCCGAAGGGCGGCACCGGCAGCGGTGTGCGGACGCTGGTGCGGCTGGCGGAGCTCACGGCTGCCGGGGACCTGGGCTGACCTTCGTCTGAGAGCCCGCCCTCTTCCGTCGCACGGCGACTGCGGGGGGCGTGGGGACTGTTCGCGCAGCTCCCCGCGCCCCCGGCGGAAGTGGGGCGTCTCACACAGCAGCCCGGCGTCTCCTTGTGTGCCGACAAGTGCGAAGATGGGCCACGGCAGGACAGGGCCCCACCGAAGGGCCGAAGAACGAGCGGCCGGACACCAGCCGCCTGCCGGTCGGTGACGACCGGCGTACGGCGCACATGCATGGAGGACGTGACGTGGCGAACGACGCCAGCACCGTTTTCGACCTAGTGATCCTCGGCGGTGGCAGCGGTGGATACGCCGCGGCCCTGCGCGGGGCGCAGCTGGGCCTGGACGTCGCCCTGATCGAGAAGGACAAGGTCGGCGGCACCTGCCTGCACAAGGGTTGCATTCCCACCAAGGCCCTGCTGCACGCGGGCGAGATCGCCGACCAGGCCCGCGGGAGCGAGCAGTTCGGTGTGAAGGCCTCGTTCGAGGGCATCGACATCGCCGGGGTCCACAAGTACAAGGACGGCGTGATCGCCGGTCTGTACAAGGGCCTGCAGGGCCTGATCGCCTCCCGGAAGGTGACGTACATCGAGGGCGAGGGACGCCTGTCCTCCCCGACCTCCGTCGACGTGAACGGACAGCGGATCCAGGGCCGTCACGTGCTGCTCGCGACCGGCTCCGTGCCCAAGTCGCTGCCCGGCCTGGAGATCGACGGCAACCGGATCATCTCCTCCGACCACGCCCTCGTGCTGGACCGCGTGCCGAAGTCCGCGATCATCCTCGGCGGCGGTGTCATCGGCGTCGAGTTCGCCTCCGCCTGGAAGTCCTTCGGCACCGAGGTCACGATCATCGAGGGCCTGAAGCACCTCGTCCCGGTCGAGGACGAGAACTCCTCCAAGCTCCTGGAGCGCGCGTTCCGCAAGCGCGGCATCAAGTTCAACCTGGGCACGTTCTTCCAGAGCGCCGAGTACACCCAGGACGGCGTCAAGGTCACCCTCGCCGACGGCAAGCAGTTCGAGGCCGAGATCCTGCTGGTGGCCATCGGCCGCGGCCCGGTCTCGCAGGGCCTGGGCTACGAGGAGCAGGGCGTCGCGATGGACCGCGGCTACGTCCTGGTCGACGAGTACATGCGCACGAACGTGCCGACCGTCTCCGCCGTCGGCGACCTCGTCCCGACGCTGCAGCTCGCGCACGTCGGCTTCGCCGAGGGCATCCTGGTGGCGGAGCGCCTGGCCGGCCTGAAGACCGTCCCGATCGACTACGACGGTGTCCCGCGGGTGACGTACTGCCACCCCGAGGTCGCCTCCGTCGGCATCACCGAGGCCAAGGCCAAGGAGATCTACGGTGCGGACAAGGTCGTCGCCCTGAAGTACAACCTGGCCGGAAACGGCAAGAGCAAGATCCTGAACACCGCGGGCGAGATCAAGCTCGTCCAGGTCAAGGACGGTGCCGTCGTCGGCGTCCACATGGTCGGCGACCGCATGGGCGAGCAGGTCGGCGAAGCCCAGCTGATCTACAACTGGGAGGCGCTGCCCGCCGAGGTCGCGCAGCTCATCCACGCCCACCCGACGCAGAACGAGGCGATGGGCGAGGCCCACCTGGCCCTGGCCGGCAAGCCGCTCCACGCGCACGACTGACCCCTCGGTCGACGAACGCGACGACACAGACTTCCGCACTTCCCGTAAGGAGCAACCGAAACCATGGCGGTTTCCGTAACCCTTCCGGCGCTCGGCGAGAGCGTCACCGAGGGCACCGTCACCCGCTGGCTGAAGGCCGAGGGTGAGCGCGTCGAGGCCGACGAGCCACTGCTCGAGGTCTCCACCGACAAGGTCGACACCGAGATCCCCTCCCCCGCCTCCGGCGTGCTGTCCTCCATCAAGGTCGCCGAGGACGAGACGGTCGAGGTCGGCGCCGAGCTGGCCCTGATCGACGACGGCAGCGGCGCGCCCCCTGCTGAGGCCCCGCAGGCCGAGCAGACCGCCGCGCCCGCTCCCGAGCCGGCCGCGGCCGCACCGTCCACCGAGCAGGCCGCCCCGGCGCCCGCTCCCAGCGCCGAAGCCGCCGCCGGCGGCGGTTCCGCAGAGGGCACGGACGTCGTCCTGCCCGCGCTCGGCGAGTCCGTCACCGAGGGCACCGTCACCCGCTGGCTGAAGTCGGTGGGCGACACCGTCGAGGCCGACGAGCCGCTGCTGGAGGTGTCGACGGACAAGGTCGACACCGAGATCCCCGCCCCCGCCTCCGGCACGCTGCTGGAGATCGTGGTCGGCGAGGACGAGACCGCCGAGGTCGGCGCCAAGCTGGCCGTCATCGGCGAGGCGTGTGCCGCTCCGGCCGCCGCCCCCGCGCAGGAGGCCCCGGCCCCCCCGGCCCAGCCCGAGCCCACCCCGGCTCCGGCCCCGGCGCAGCCCGCCCCGGCCCAGCAGGCCCCGGCCTCGCAGGCCCCGTCGGCCCCGGCGCCGCAGCAGCAGGTCACCCCGGCTCCCGCGCCGGCCCCGGCCGCTCCGGTGCCCGCCCCGGCTCCGGCCCAGGCCCCGGCCGCCGCCAAGCCGGCCGATGACGGCGCCTACGTCACCCCGCTGGTGCGCAAGCTCGCCGCCGAGCAGGGTGTCGACCTGTCCACCGTCAAGGGCACGGGCGTCGGCGGCCGCATCCGCAAGCAGGACGTCGTCGCCGCCGCCGAGGCAGCGAAGGCCGCCGCCGCCCCGGCTCCGGCCGCCGCCGCTCCGGCCCCCGCGAAGAAGGCCACGGCGCTGGAGGCGTCCCCGCTGCGCGGCCAGACCGTCAAGATGCCGCGGATCCGCAAGGTCATCGGCGACAACATGGTCAAGGCGCTGCACGAGCAGGCGCAGCTGTCGTCGGTCGTCGAGGTCGATGTCACCCGCCTGATGAAGCTGCGCGCCCGGGCCAAGGACGCGTTCGCGGCGCGCGAGGGCGTCAAGCTCTCCCCGATGCCGTTCTTCGTCAAGGCCGCGGCCCAGGCGCTGAAGGCCCACCCGGCCGTCAACGCGAAGATCAACGAGGCCGAGGGGACCATCACCTACTTCGACACCGAGAGCATCGGTATCGCGGTGGACTCCGAGAAGGGCCTGATGACCCCGGTCATCAAGAACGCCGGTGACCTCAACCTCGCCGGCATCGCCAAGGCAACGGCCGACCTGGCGGGCAAGGTCCGCGCCAACAAGATCACCCCGGACGAGCTGTCCGGTGCGACCTTCACCATCTCCAACACCGGGTCGCGCGGCGCGTTGTTCGACACGATCATCGTGCCGCCGGGCCAGGTCGCGATCCTCGGCATCGGCGCCACGGTCAAGCGCCCCGCCGTCATCGAGACGGAGGAGGGCACGGTCATCGGCGTCCGCGACATGACGTACCTGACCCTGTCCTACGACCACCGCCTGGTGGACGGCGCCGACGCCGCCCGCTACCTGACGGCGGTCAAGGCCATCCTGGAGGCCGGCGAGTTCGAGGTCGAGCTCGGCCTCTGACCTTCCGCGGTACGGCTGTACGGTGCCCCCGCTCGGATCATCTCCGGGCGGGGGCACTTCGCTCGGGGGCGCGGGGAACGGCGCGATCAGCAACCGACGGCCCGCGGCCGCCCACCCGTCGGGCACGCCGGGACCGAGGCGCCACCCACCCCGTGTGCAACTGGTCTCACCCGCGTGCAAGCACCCCCACCCGTCCCACCCGCGCAGCGAACCGGCCGTATTGTCTAAACGTCGATCCCGACCGAGGAGCTTCCATGACCGCGCCCGTCGTCCACTCGCTGCGCGAGCAGATCCGCGAGCACATCCTGGAGGGGATCATCAGCGGACGCTGGCAGCCGGGCGAGCGGATCGTGGAGCGCCGGATCGCCACCGAGCTGGAGGTCAGCCAGACCCCGGTCCGCGAGGCCCTGCGCGAGCTGGAGTCGCTGCGCCTGATCGAGTCCGCCCCGAACAAGGGCGTGCGCGTACGCAACCTCACCGCCGCCGACCTGGAGGAGAGCTACCCGGTCCGGGCCGGCCTGGAGGCCATCGCGGCGGAGCTGGCCGCCCCGGCCCTCGCCGAGGACTGCTCGGCCCTGGAGCCGCACGTCGGCGCCCTGTACGAGGCCGACCGGCTCGCCGACGGCACCGCCCAGGTCCGCCACACCGTCGCCTTCCACCGCGAGCTGGTCCGCGCCGCGGGCAACTCGGTGCTGCTGCACACCTGGGAAGGCCTGGGCATCGAGGTGTTCACCGCCCTGTCGATCCGCTGGCTGGGCACCCGGCAGCAGTCGTACGCCGAGGAGCACGAGGAGCTCGTCGCCGCGTTCAAGCGCCGTGACCCCCGGATCGCGGAACTCGTGAAGGCGCACGTCCTGGGCTGCGCGCCCCGGGCGTGACACCCGAGCACACCCCCGCTCGAACACCTCCGACCTGCGAAGACCACACACAAACCCGTCACCGCGTGCCATCGTCGGAGGCACCGCGTGCCTACTTTCTCGTGATCAAGAGATTTTGCCGCTCAACCCTTTGATCGATCATCGATCAGCGCGTTACAGTCACCGACGGGCTTGCCACCCAAGCCCAGCCCTGTCCTGCCAAAGACCAAGGGCACCCCGATCCCCTTATGTGAGGGAACCCCCTTCGACTGAGGAAGGCGGCGACATGACCGACCCCAACGCCATCCAGCCCAGCGAGCTCGACCAGCTCCCCGACCGGGACCCGGAGGAGACCGCCGAGTGGCAGGCCTCCCTGGACGCGGTCACCCACGCTGCCGGGCCGCACCGTGCCGCGTACCTGATGCGCCGCACGCTGGAGCGCGCCGAGGGCGCCGGCGTCGCGCTGCCGAAGCTCCTCGAGACCGACTACGTCAACTCCCTCCCGACCTCCGCCGAGCCGCCCGTGCCCGGCGACGAGGCGATGGAGCAGCGGATCACCGCCTGGAACCGCTGGAACGCTGCCGCGATGGTCACCCGCGGCAGCAAGTACGGCGTCGGCGGCCACATCGCCACCTTCGCCTCCGCCGCCTGGCTCTACGAGACCGGCTTCAACCACTTCTTCAAGGGCAAGGAGGCCGACGGCTCCGGCGACCAGCTCTACATCCAGGGCCACGCCTCCCCCGGCATCTACGCCCGCGCGTTCCTCGACGGCCGGCTGAGCGAGGAGCAGCTCGACAACTTCCGCCGCGAGTCGGGCGGCAACGGCCTGCCCTCCTACCCGCACCCGCGCCGCCTGCCCTGGCTGTGGGAGTTCCCGACGGTCTCCATGGGCCTCGGCCCGCTGTCGGCCATCTACCAGGCGCGCTTCAACCGCTACCTGACGAACCGCGGCATCAAGGACACCTCCGCCTCGCACGTGTGGGCCTTCCTCGGCGACGGCGAGATGGACGAGCCCGAGTCGACGGCGGCCCTGGCGCTCGCGGCCCGTGAGGAGCTGGACAACCTCACCTTCGTCATCAACTGCAACCTGCAGCGCCTGGACGGCCCGGTCCGCGCGAACTTCAAGATCGTGCAGGAGCTGGAGGCCCAGTTCCGCGGCGCCGGCTGGAACGTCATCAAGACGCTGTGGGGCACGGCCTGGGACGAGCTGTTCCGGCTCGACACCACCGGCGCGCTGGTACGCCGCCTGCGCCAGGTGCCCGACGCGCAGATCCAGACGTACCAGACGCGCGACGCCGCCTACATCCGCCAGGACTTCTTCGGTGCCGACCCGGCGCTGGCGGAGATGGCGAAACTGCTGAGCGACGACAAGATCCTGGAGTGCTTCCACCTCTCGCGCGGTGGTCACGAGGCCCGCAAGGTCTACGCCGCGTACAAGGCGGCCGTCGAGCACAAGGGCGCGCCGACCGTGATCCTGGCCCAGACGGTCAAGGGCCACACCCTGGGCGAGGGCTTCGCGTCGAAGAACGCCAACCACCAGATGAAGAAGCTCTCGGTGGACGAGTTCAAGAACATGCGCGACCTGCTCGGCCTGCCGATCAGGGACGGCGACTTCGTCGACGGCGTGGTCCCCTACGGCCACCCGGGCGCCGACTCCCCCGAGGTCCGCTACCTCCAGGAGCGGCGCGCCGCCCTCGGCGGTCCGGCGCCGGCCCGCCGCGTGCACCCGGTCGCGCCGCTGCCCGCCCCGGCGGAGAAGGCGTTCGCCTCCTTCGACAAGGGTTCCGGCTCGCAGAACGTGGCCACCACCATGGCGTTCGTCCGCCTCGTCAAGGACCTGGTCCGCGACAAGGAGACGGGCAGGCGCTGGGTGCCGATCGTCCCCGACGAGGCGCGCACCTTCGGCATGGAGTCGCTGTTCCCGTCGCTCGGCATCTACTCGCCCAAGGGCCAGACGTACGAGCCGGTCGACCGCGACCAGCTGATGTACTACAAGGAGGCCCAGAACGGCCAGATCCTCAACGAGGGGATCACCGAGGCCGGTTCGATGGCCGACTTCATCGCCGCGTCGACGTCGTACGCGACGCACGGCGAGACGATGATCCCGTTCTACATCTTCTACTCGATGTTCGGCTGGCAGCGCACGGCCGACCAGATGTGGCAGCTCGGCGACCAGCTCGGCCGCGGCTTCCTCGTGGGTGCCACGGCGGGCCGTACCACGCTGACCGGCGAAGGCCTGCAGCACGCCGACGGCCACTCCCCCGTCATCGCCGCGACCAACCCGGCGGCGCTGACGTACGACCCGGCGTTCGCCTACGAGGTCGCGGCCATCGTCAAGGAGGGACTGCGCCGGATGTACGGCGAGGCCGCCCCGGGCGAGGACCAGGACGTCTTCTACTACCTGACGGTCTACAACGAGCCGCTGCCGCAGCCCGCCAAACCGTCCGTCGCCGGGATCGACGAGGGCATCGTCAAGGGCCTGTACCGCTTCAACACGGCGGAGTCGGCGGGCGTGAGCGCGCCGGCGAACGCCCCGCGGATCCAGCTGCTCGGCTCCGGTACGGCGATCCACTGGGCGCTCACGGCGCAGCGGCTGCTGGCCGAGGAGTGGGGCGTGGCGGCCGACGTGTGGTCGGCGACGTCCTGGAGCGAGCTGCGCCGGGACGCCCTGGAGGCGGACGAGGCGCTGCTGCGCGGCGAGGAGCGGGTGCCGTTCGTGCGGCAGGCACTGCAGGGCGCCGAGGGCCCGGTGCTGGCGGTCTCGGACTACATGCGCCAGGTCCCGGACCAGATCGCGCAGTGGGTCGAGCAGGACTGGTCCTCGCTGGGCGCCGACGGCTTCGGCCTGTCGGACACCCGCGAGGCGGCCCGCCGCCACTTCGGGGTCGACGCCGAGTCGATCGTCGTCGCGGCCCTGGCCCAGCTCGCCAGGCGCGGCGAGGTGCAGGCGACGGCCGTGAAGGAAGCGCGCGCGAAGTACGGTCTGTAAGGACCGTCACTGGCACTGGCAGGCCCCCCGCCCCGGCGGGGGCCTGCTGCATGATGTGGCCATGCGTGCTGCCCGGCTCATCAAGATGGTGCTGCTGCTCCAGTCCCGGCCCTCCATGACGGCCGCCGAGCTCGCCCGGGAGCTGGAGGTGTCGGAGCGGACGGTGACGCGGGACGCGCAGGCGCTGTCGGAGGCGGGCGTGCCGGTGTACGCGGACCGGGGCCGGGCGGGCGGGTACCGGCTGGTCGGCGGCTACCGGACGCGGCTGACCGGGCTGCACCGCGGCGAGGCCGAGGCGCTGTTCCTGTCCGGCGTGCCGGGGGCGCTGCGCGAGATGGGCCTGGAGGACACGGCCTCGGCGGCCCGGCTGAAGGTGTCGGCGGCACTGTTGCCGTCCCTCAGGGACGCCTCCAGGACGGCGGCGCAGCGGTTCCACCTGGACGCGCCGAACTGGTTCAGGGAGCCGAGGACGCCGGCGCTGCTGCCGGCGGTCGCGGACGCGGTGTGGGACGACCGGCGGATCAGCGCGCGCTACCGGCGCGGGGAGGACGAGGTCGTCCGGGAGCTGGAGCCGTACGGGCTCGTGCTGAAGGCGGGTGTCTGGTACCTGTGCGCGCGGGTGGTGGGCGGAGCGTCCCTCCGGGTGTACCGGATCGACCGGTTCACCGCCGTGGACGCGGGCGCGGAGCGCTTCGAGCGGGAGGCGGACTTCGACCTGCCGGCGTTCTGGGAGGAGCGGGCGGAGCACTTCGCGCGGTCCCTGCTGCGGGCGCGGGTCGTGGTGCGGCTGTCCCCCGACGGGGTGCGGACCCTGCCGTACGCGCTGGACCCGGTGTCCGCCCGGGAGGCCCTGGCGCGGGCGGGCGATCCGGACGACGGCGGATGGGTGACGGTCTCCCTGCCCGTGGAGTCCGAGGAGGTGGCCCGCACCCAGCTGGCGGCGCTGGGCCCGGAGGTGGAGGTCCTGGAGCCGGCGGGCCTGCGCGAGCGGTTCGCCGCGGACGCGCTGCGGCTGGCGCGGCTGTACCACCCGCGGGAGGGCGCGTGAGGGTCCCGTACCCCCGGGGCGGCGCACGACGACCGCGCACTCCGGGTGCGCCCCCGTGCCCCAGGGCCGATGACGACCGCGCACTCCGGGTGCGCCCCCGTGCCCCAGGGCCGATGCTGGAGCCGTGATGGACGAGACGGAGTTCTGGGAGCTGGTGGACGACGCCCGGGAGGCCGCCGAGGGCGACCCGGAGGAGCAGGCCGACCTGCTCGTGGACCGGCTCGCCCAGCTGGACCCGGACTCGGTCCTGGACTTCGCCCGTCACTTCGAGTCCCGCTACAACCGCGCCTACCGCTGGGACCTGTGGGGGGCCGCCCGGGTGCTGCTGGACGGGGCCAGCGACGACGCCTTCGACTTCTTCCGCTGCTGGCTGATCGGCCAGGGCCGCGAGGTCTTCGAGGGCGCGCTGCACGACCCGGACGCGCTCGCCGATCTGCTGGGCGACTTCGACGAGGAGACCGACGGCGACGGCGAGGAACTCGGCTACGCGGCGGACGAGGCCTACGAGCAGCTCACCGGCCTGGTCGCACCCGACCTGGAGCTGCCCCCGGCGCCCGCGGAGCCCGACGGCACGCCGCTGGACTTCGAGAACGGACGGCTGCTCGCCGAGCGCTACCCCCGGCTGTGGGAGCGTTTCCGGGGCTGATCCGTTCCGGCCGCCGGGCGGCGGCTCGTCCGCGACGGCGGGTGCGCCCGCGTCCGGCCGGCCTTTGCCGCGTGGTGGGGCGGGGCGGCGTCGGCCCGGCCGAGGGCGGAGGCGGTGGCCGCGGCCGGTTCCAGCACGACGGTCGCGACCGCGCCGAGCACCGCCCAGAGGCCGTGTGCGCTCCCGGTGCGCTGCGCGGGGTGCGTGGCCGGGCGGTCGGTCATGGTCCCCACCTCCGGTCGGCTGCCTGTGCCGGTGACCGTAGGCGGACGGGATCTGAGGGCGCTGCGCGTTCGCTGTGGTCTTCCGCCGCGTCGGCGGGCCGGCCCTGCATCCGGGCGGCGAGCCGTCTGATCTCGGGCAGCCGGGCGTGCAGGGCGGCGCCCGGGCAGCTGGTCATGTAGCCGTCGCTGTGGCCGGCCAGGGCGGGCAGTTCGGCCGTGGTGCCGGCCGCGTACCGGCTCAGGCCGTTGCTGGAGACCAGGCGGACCCGGGCGCGCGGGTCGGTGCCGGTCAGGCCCAGCTTCCAGGCGGACACCGCGGCGATGGCTCGGATCAGGGGCCCCGGGACGGGCACGCCCTCGGTGAAGGTGCCGAGCGCGGCGATACCCGTGGTGCGGTGGTTGAAGCCCTGGGTGTGGGCGCCGGTGACGGCCCGGTCGACGCCGCCCGCGCGGCCCTCGTAGACGGTGCCGCAGCGGTCGACGACGAAGTTGTATCCGATGTCGTCCCAGTCGCGGACGCCGGTCTGGCCGCTGTACAGGTCGCGCAGGATGCGGGGCACGTCGGCACAGTCGTAGCCGTTGGGCGAGTCGGTGTGGTGGACGAAGACGGCGACGACCCGGTCGTCGTAGCGGGGGCGGGGCTGGGCGCGGGCGGCGTCGCCCAGCCAGCGCGAGCGGGGCACGACGGGCGGCCGGGGGGCGGTGTACGGCGTGGCGGAGGGGCGGCGCGCGGCCGGGGCGGAGCCGGTCCCGGCGGCGTCCTCGACGCCGTGGGCGCACAGCACCAGCGCGACGACGGCGGCGACGCCCGGCAGGCAGCCGAGCAGCACGCGGGCCGCGCGCGGCGGACCGGCCGCCGCGGGTGTCCCGGCGGCGAGGCGCCGGTGCGCACCGCGCCGTCTTCGCAAGACACGCATGAGCCCACTGTCGGGCCGTTCCGGTCCGTCCGCGATGTGTGATGTGCCACCCGGTGGAACCATCGTCACGGTCCGCGACGTTTCTCCGGGTGCACGCGTGCGTGGCCTGTTCCGGTCAGCCCGTGCGCGGGTGACTGATCACCGGACCCGGCCCCCACGTATTCAGGGTTCCGAGAGAAAGGCGGCGTGCGTGGACCTGCTCGACATCCTGCTGTTGCTGGTCGTCCTGGCCTACGCGGCGTCCGGGTACCGGCGCGGGCTGGTGGCCGGCTGCGTGTCGCTGGCGGGCTTCGTGGGCGGTGCGGTCGTCGGTGTGTGGATCCTGCCGTGGGTGATGGACCTGGTCGAGGCGGGGACGACGCGTGCGACGCTGGCGGCGGTGTTCACGGTGCTGCTGCCTGCGGTGGTGGGGCACGAGCTGGCGGGCCGTCTCGCCCTGCGGCTGCGGCGGGAGCTGGACCGGGGGCCGCTGCGCGTGGCGGACGGGGTCGGCGGGGCCGTGGCCAACTCGGTGGCCGTGCTGATCGTGGCGTGGGTGGCGGCGAGTGTGCTGGGCGCGTCCTCCTCGCCGCTGGTGACCTCGGCGATCCGGGACTCGCGGGTGCTGGGCGCGGTGCAGCGGACGATGCCGGACACGACTCCGGCCTGGTTCTCCGAGGCCACCTCCGCGCTCACCCAGGCGGGTTTCCCGCAGGTCTTCAACCCCTTCGAGAACGAGTCGACGGCCGAGGTGGCCGAGCCCTCCGGTGACAGCGTCACGGCGGCCGCGACCGACGCGGCCAAGCTGAGCACGGTGAAGGTCGAGGGCGTCGCGGGCACGCAGGGCCGTGAGGGCAGCGGGTTCGTGTACGCGCGCCGGCACGTGATGACCAACGCCCACGTGGTGGCCGGCATCGACGAGCCGACCGTGCAGATCGGCGGGGTCGGGCGGACGTACCGGGCGCGGGTGGTGCTGTTCGACCCCCAGAAGGACGTGGCCGTGCTGTACGTGCCGGACCTGAAGGCACCCGTGCTGCGCTTCGACGACACCGCGGGGCGCGGCGACTCGGCGGTGGTAGCGGGCTATCCGCAGGACGGCGACCTGAACCTGCAGGCGGCGACGGTCGCGAACCGGGTGCGGGCGACGGGCCAGAACATCTACAACGACGACACGGTGACCCGCGAGATCTACTCGATCCGCTCCACGGTCCGCCCGGGCAACTCGGGCGGACCCCTGCTCACCACGGACGGCCGGGTGTTCGGCGTGGTCTTCGCCCGCTCCACCTCGGACGCCGAGACGGGCTACGTGCTGACGGCCGCGGAGGTCGCCGCCGAGGCGAAGCGGGCCGCGGACGCGACGGCACCGGTGGACACGGGGGAGCCGACGACGTCGTAGGCGGGGGCCCGCCCGGCTCACAGGAAGCGGCCCATGAGCACGTCGTCGACGTAGGCGCCGTCGAGCAGGAACTCCTCGGGCAGGACCCCCTCCACGGCGAACCCCTCGGAGGCGTACAGCTCGCGGGCGGGGGTGTTGTGGGCGAGGACGCGCAGGGTGATGCGGCGGGCGCCCTCGCGGCGGGCGGCGTCGACGGCCGCGCGCACCAGGGCGCGGCCGACGCCCTTGCCGCGGGCCGTGTCGAGGACGGCGAGGCCCTGTATCTGGCGGACGTGCTCGTTGACGGCGAGGCCGGTCGGCGGGACGAGGCGGACGTATCCGAGGAGGACACCCCCGGACTCGGCGACGAGGTGGTCCTCGGGGAGGTGGCGCGCGTCGAAGAAGGGCTCGTCCGGGGCCGGCCGGGGCATGACCGCGTGCCGGGTCGACCAGGTGAGCCGGTCGATGAGGGCGAGCGCCTCGTCGTCGGCGGACCGGGCGGCGCGGATGGTGACGTCATGGTCGCGGGACTCTGGCATGGGCATCACCCTAGAACGGGCGGGCCGTGGCCCAGCGGGGTTTTTGTGCGGCCGCGGGGCAGGATGGACCCATGCAACGCATCGCGGTGGCCGGCGCGTCCGGCCTGATCGGCAGTTCCCTGGTACGGTCCCTGACCGCCGACGGACACGAGGTGCGCCGTCTGGTGCGCCGGGCGGCCCGCGGCGACGACGAGGTGAGCTGGGACCCCGGACGGGGAGAGGCGGACGCGGCCGGGCTCGCCGGATGCGACGCGGTGGTCAACCTGGCGGGCGCCGGGGTCGGCGACCACCGCTGGACGGACGAGTACAAGCGGCGCATCCGCGACAGCCGGGTGAACGGCACGACGGCGCTGGCCACCGCGATCGCCTCGCTGGACGAGAAGGACCGGCCGCGGGTGTTCGTGAACGGCAGCGCCATCGGCTACTACGGCGAGACCGGTGACCGTGCGGTCGACGAGAGCGCGCCCGCGGGCGAGGGCTTCCTGCCCGAGCTGTGCGTGGAGTGGGAGGCCGCGGCGGCACCCGCCCAGGAGGCCGGAGTGCGCACGGTGTTCCCGCGGACCGGGCTGGTCGTGTCCCGCGAGGGCGGGGCGTGGGGCCGGCTGTTCCCGCTGTTCCGGGCGGGAGTCGGCGGGCGGATCGGCGACGGGCGGCAGTACTGGTCGTTCATCGCGCTGCACGACGAGGTCGCGGCGATCCGGCACCTCCTCGACACTGACGGCCTGTCCGGGCCGTTCAACCTCACCGCCCCGCACCCGGTGACGAACCGTGAGATCACGGCGGCCATGGGGCGGGTGCTGCGCCGCCCGACGCTGTTCCCCGTGCCCGCGCCCGTCCTGCGGTCCGTGCTCGGCGAAATGGCCGGGGACGTCCTCGGCAGCGCCCGGATCCTGCCGGCGCGGCTGCTCGAGTCCGGTTTCCGGTTCGCGTTCCCGGAGATCGAGGGGGCCATCCGGGCGGCCCTGTGACGGTCCTTCCGGAACGTCCGCCCCTGAGCACGGGCGCCGGCAAGTCACCCCGCCGCCCCGCCCACCGACCCCCTGCGACCACTCCATGCCCACAAGACCTCCATATGCGACCGCTGTGCGACCGTGCCCTGTCGATGCGCGACTCCCCCTGACCGATCACGGCCCTACCCTCGACCAGAACTCGCTTATCCCTGCGGCCTGTTGAGGGCATGACGTCTCCAGCGCCCGCGCAACCTCGAGGAGGGGCACGTGCTTGAGCCCGCGTACCAGGCGGACGTGGTCGTCGTGGGGGCCGGGGTCGCCGGACTCTCGGCCGCGCACCGGTTGACCAGCGCAGGAGTGACGACCATGGTCCTGGAGGCCGCCCATCACGTCGGCGGCCGGATGGCGACGGAGAAGGTCGACGGCTTCCGGCTCGACAGGGTCGGCCGGTTGCTGTCCACGGCCTACCCGGAACTACGACGGACACCCGGCCTGGGCGGCCTCGTGCTGCGCCCCTTCGCGCCCGGTGTCCTGCTGCACGGCGACGGCCGCCTCCACCGGGCCGGCGTCCAGCCCGGCGCGGGGGGCGCACGGGGCGCGCTGCGTGCGGTGCGCACCCTGGCGAGCGCTCCCCGGCCACCGGCCGCGCCCAGGCCGCCCAGGCGGCCGGTGGCGGTTCCCGGCCGGCAGGTCTCCGTGCCCCGGAGCCGGTCCGGCGCCCCGCTGGGCACGGCCGTCGACCAGGCCCGCCTCGGCGCCGCCCTGACCCGGCTGGCCGGCACCCCGGCCGAACGGCTGCTGACCCGCCCGGAACTGCCCGCGGGCGAGGCCCTGGCCGCCCGCGGACTGCCCGCCCGGACCATCGAGGGCTTCCTGCGCCCGCTGCTCGCGGCGCTGCTGTGCGACCCGGACCTGACCACGTCCAGCCGGTGCGCCGATCTCGCGCTGCGCGCCTTCGCGAGCGGCCGGCTGTGCCTGCCCGAGGGGGGCGCCGAGGCCCTGCCCGAACTGCTCGCCGGGACGCTGCCGGCGGGCACGGTGCACACGGGCGTACGCGTCACCTCGGTCTCGACGACCTCGGTGACCACCGCCGAGCACGGGGAGATCCGCTGCCGGGCCGTGCTCGTGGCGACGGGTGCCCGGGCCGCGGCGGAGCTGCTGCCCGGGTTGCGGGTGCCGGACTTCCATCCGGTGACGGTGGTGCACCACACGACGGACGAGCCGCCCGGGACGGGGGCGTCGCTGCTGCTGGACGCGGACCTCGGCGGGCCGGTCGCGCACACGGCGGTGGTCAGCCGGGTCGATCCGCAGCGTGCCCCGGCGGGCCGGGCACTGATCTCCTCCACGGTGCTGGGGCGACCGCCGGCCGATGTCGACACGGCCGTGCGGATGCATCTGGCACGGCTGTACGGGATGCCGACGGCCCGGTGGGAGACGCTGGCCGTACACCACACGCCCGAGGCGGTGCCCGCGATGCGGCCGCCGCACGACCTGCGCCGGCCGGTGCGGTTGCTGGCCGGGCTGTACGTGTGCGGCGACCACCGGGACACCAGCACGGCGCAGGGGGCGCTGCACTCCGGGCACCGGGCCTCCGCGGCGATCCTGGCCGACCTCGGGGCCGGGCATCCGCTGCACAGGGCGGACCCGCTGCCGACGGCCCGGGCGGCCTGAACCGCCCCGTCCCCGCCGGCCCACCACCCTCGTGGGCACGAAGGCGGGCGGGGGCTCCGCACCCCTCCCCCGAGCACCGCCGGCACCGCGGCCCCCCGGCACCGGCGCCGGCGGTGCTCGGGTACGCTCCGCCGAACGCGCGCCGCGGACAGTCCGGTTGGGCTCACGGCGGCCGAGGTGACCGCCGGGCGCGCCCGGCGCGGGAGGGGGAAGAACGAAGTGATCAGATGGTACGGCTGGGGCGTCCTCGCACTTCCCGTGCTGGTCGTCTCCCTGTTCGCGGGGGTCGGCGTGGCGACCTCCCTGCTGTGGGACCTGGCCGCCCAGGGTGGCGACCGCATCGACCACGGCGGTGTTCCGCTCGGCGGGCTCGCGGTGGGCCTCATCGTCGGAGGGCTGCTCAACCAGGCGCTGGGGGTGGCCCTCAACACCCGCCGCATGCCCGACGGCACCCGGGTGCGCACCAACCGGCACGGCCTCGGCGACGACGTCCCGGTGGAACGGTTCGGCCGGGGACAGGCCATCACAGGGATCCTGGCCCTGCCGCTGTGCACCGTCCAGTTCGTGTCCGCACCGGTCGTGTGGACGCTCGTCATCGCCTGGACCGTCCTCGTGGTCACCGCGCTGGTCCGGCCGGCACGACGCGGCGAGGCAGCCGGGGGGACCCGGCGTCCGTGACGGCCCCGGCCGCCGGATCTCACCCCAGGGCCGCCACCTTCTCGCGGTAGGTGCGCACCGGCAGCGCGTCGCGGTACGGCTCCAGCCTGCGTTCGAAGTCCCGCACGTACTCCACCGCCCGCACCGACCGCATCTCCGCCGCCTGGCCCGCCGCCTCCGCCGCGAGCTGGCAGGCCTGGTCGAGTTCGCCCAGGCCCAGGCGGGCGGTGGCCAGGACCACGCGGCAGAAGAGGCGGCTGCGGGCGTAGGAGGGGTTGCGCAGCTGCAGGGAGCGTTCCGCGTGCTGGGCCGCGGCGCGGAACTGCTGCAGGTCGCGGTGGCAGTGGCCGAACTCGTCGGCGAGCTGGGCCTCGTCGAAGAACCTCGCCCAGTGCGGGACGTCGTCCCCGGGGCGGGCCGTCTCCAGGGCGCGCTCGGCGCGGACCAGGGCCGCGGTGCAGGCCCGGACCTCGCCGAGCACTCCGTGGCCGCGTGCCTCGGAGGCGTGCAGCAGGGCGTGGACGACGGGCGGACCGGAGGTGCCGACGCCCTGCTGGGCCACGCGGGCGAGCTGGACGGCCTCCCGTCCGTGGCCGAGGTAGACGGCCTGGCGGCTCATGGTGACCAGCACGTACGCCCCGTAGGCGCGGTCCCCGGCGACCTGGGCGAGGCGGAGCGCCTGCACGAAGTAGCGCTGGGCGAGACCGTGCGCCGCGATGTCGTACGACGTCCAGCCGGCGAGCCGGGTGAGGTCGGCGGCGGCGGCGAACAGGCGGCGGCCGGCCTGCTCCCCGTAGGTGCCGCGCAGCATGGGCTCGCACTCGTGCTCCAGGTAGCGCACGAGGGCCTGGCGGGCGTGGCCGCCGCCGTAGGCGTCGTCGAGGGTGCGGAACAGCTCACCGACCGAGCGCAGCGCGGCGATGTCACCGGCGGTGACCTTCTGCCCCGGCCCCCGCTCGACCTGGCCGCGCTGACCGCGCTGGCGGGGCAGGACGGGCAGGCCCTGCTCGGCGGTGAGGGGGAAACGGGCGGCGGGGCGGCCCTGCGCGGGGACGCGGGCGGCCGGCGGCTCGCCCCGGGCGACCTTCTCGTCGGCCCGGCCGATCAGCCAGTCCCGGCTGGGCACGACGAGCCCGGCCGGGGTGAAGGCGATCTTGCGGAGCTCGTCGTGGCTGCCGGAGTCCTTGCGCCACAGCCCGCTGACGATGTCGACGGCCTCCTCGGGGGTGGCGGCGAACTCCAGCCCCGCGTAGACGGGGGCGCAGGCGTCCAGGCCGAGGTCCTGGGCGGTGAGGCGGCGGCCCAGGCGCCGGGTGAAGACCTCGGCGATGAGGGCGGGCGTGGTGCCCCGCGGCTGCTGGCCGCGCAGCCACCGGGTCACGGAGGTCTTGTCGTATCTCAGGTCGATGCCGTGTTCGAGACCGAGCTGGTCCACGCGACGGGCGAGTCCCGCGTTGGAGAACCCCGCTTCTGCGATGAGCGCGGCGAGCTGTCGGTTGGGGGTGCGCTGCGCGGGTCGTTCCGTCATCTGCGGTGCGGTCTCCTGCCTTCCGGCCTTGGTGCGGTGCGCCGGTCGCCTGTGAACAGGCCGTATGCCTTGCTGGACGGCGCGAATGTAGCGGAGAGTAAACACTCCCTCACACATTCCCCCGGACATTCATCCGATCGTGTGAGGATTGCCCGCGGGGCTGACGTGTGCGGGCCGGACGTACAGTGGCTTGGGCGCGTGACATGCCTGACACACCCGTTCGAGGGAGGCGCTTGCCGTGAGTGAGTTGCGGTTCGTCCGCATGGGGTTCGGCGACGAGGCCGTCGAGTACCAGGAGGCCTGGGACGAGCAGCGCCGGGTGCACGCCGCACGCTTCGCCGACGAGGTCCCCGACACCGTGCTGCTCCTGGAGCACCCGCCGGTCTACACGGCCGGACGGCGTACGGCGGACAACGAGCGGCCCCTGGACGGCACGCCGGTCATCGACGTGGACCGCGGCGGCAAGATCACCTGGCACGGGCCCGGCCAGCTGGTGGGCTACCCCATCCAGAAGCTCCCGCGCCCCGTGGACGTCGTGGCCCATGTGCGCCGCCTGGAGGAGGCCCTGATCCGCACCTGCGCGGAGTTCGGCCTGGAGACCACGCGCGTGGAGGGCCGCAGCGGCGTGTGGGTGCTCGGCGACCCGGTCGAGCGGCGCCCCGCGCTCGGCGGGCTCTCCCTGGACTTCGACCCCCGGCTGCAGGACGAGGAGTTCGACCCGCGCCTGAACGGCCCGGAGTACGCGCCGTCCAACGCGGGCCAGCGCCGCGAGGACCGCAAGATCGCCGCGATCGGCATCCGCGTGGCCAAGGGCGTCACGATGCACGGCTTCGCCCTCAACGTGAACCCCGACAACAAGTGGTTCGACCGCATCATCCCCTGCGGCATCCGGGACGCGGGCGTCGCCTCCCTGTCCGGCGAGCTGGGCCGGGACGTGACGATCGGGAAGGTCCTGCCCGTGGCCGAGCGGCACCTGCGGGACGTCCTGGAGAACGCCGACCTCAAGCCCCGGGAGATCGAGAAGACGCCGGCGGCGTGAAGCGGGCCGTGGAGGGGCTGGCACCCATACAGGCTTTCAAATCAACGGGCGTACCCTTGAGGACGCCGAAGAATCAATCGCTAGGGAGCCGGTCGTGTCCGCAGTCGCACCCGACGGACGCAAGATGCTGCGCCTGGAGGTCCGCAACAGCCAGACCCCCATCGAGCGCAAGCCCGAGTGGATCAAGACCCGGGCGAAAATGGGTCCCGAGTACTCCAGGATGCAGAACCTCGTGAAGAGCGAGGGCCTGCACACGGTCTGCCAGGAAGCCGGCTGCCCGAACATCTACGAGTGCTGGGAGGACCGCGAGGCGACCTTCCTCATCGGCGGCGACCAGTGCACCCGGCGCTGCGACTTCTGCCAGATCGACACCGGCAGGCCCGAGGCGCTCGACCGCGACGAGCCCCGCCGCGTGGGCGAGTCCGTGGTCACGATGGACCTGAACTACGCCACGATCACCGGCGTCGCCCGCGACGACCTGGAGGACGGCGGCGCCTGGCTGTACGCCGAGACCGTGCGCCAGATCCACCAGCAGACCGCGGGCCGCGCCGACGGCCGTACGAAGGTGGAGCTGCTGGCCCCCGACTTCAACGCGGTCCCGGAGCAGCTGGCGGAGGTCTTCTCCTCGCGCCCCGAGGTCTTCGCGCACAACGTGGAGACGGTCCCGCGGATCTTCAAGCGGATCCGCCCCGGCTTCCGCTACGAGCGCTCCCTGAAGGTGATCACCGAGGCGCGCGACTACGGCCTGGTCACCAAGTCCAACCTGATCCTCGGCATGGGCGAGACCCGCGAGGAGGTCAGCGAGGCGCTGAAGCAGCTGCACGAGGCCGGATGCGAGCTGGTCACCATCACGCAGTACCTGCGGCCGTCCGTGCGCCACCACCCCGTGGAGCGCTGGGTCAAGCCTCAGGAGTTCGTGGAGCTGCAGGAGGAGGCCGAGCAGATCGGCTTCTCCGGTGTGATGTCGGGCCCGCTGGTGCGCTCCTCCTACCGCGCCGGGCGTCTGTACCGGATGGCCATGGAGCAGCGGGACGCGCACACCGCGACCCCGGCCGTCTGACGAAGCGTCACCCGCCCTGCCCCGTACGGGGCAGGACAATCGTGTGAATTCGCGCACAAGATCCTACCGACCGGTAGCGACCGATCCGACGCGGTCCCGACCGTCCTCGCAGATGAGGGCAGGTGCCGGGACCGCGTCGGCGTTCCGACGCTCCCCCCTGGGGCTTCATGGGTGTTTGACCGGCCGGTCACGCCCTGGTAACACCAGTCAGTGACGCTGAACTCACAGCACGTACACCCGTATCGAGGGGGGACCTCACCCATGCAGGCCGCGCCCGTCCACGCCACCGCCATCCCGTCCTTCGCGACCGCCCTTCGTGCGGTCGAGTCGCTGCTCATGAGCGGTGGTCAGCGCACCGCCCGCCGCAACGCCTGGACCTGCGTGCTGGAGGACCGCCGTCGCGCCAAGGACCGGGTCGAGGCCCAGCAGGTCCTGGAGCGGTCCGTCTCCCGGTCCGTCTCCGTCCGTCCCTGAACCCGGCCGCCCAGGTCCCGGCCGCTCCCCCGCGGGCCCGTGGAGACTGCCGTCGTCCGCGCTTGCGGGGCCACGTAGACTTCGTGCCATGGCGAGGAAGGAACCTGCAGCGGACGCTGCGAATCCCGGGCGACTGAAGCAGATCGCCCTGACCTACAAGATGACCCGCAGGGCCGACAAGAAGATCGGTCTTGTACTCGCGGCTGTCGGAATCGTCACCTTCGGTGTCTTCCTCGCGATCGGTTTCTTGATCGGTCACCCCATCTATCTCGGCATCCTGGGCCTCCTGCTCGCCTTCCTCGCGACGGCGATCGTGTTCGGGCGCCGGGCCGAGCGGGCCGCCTTCGGGCAGATGGAGGGACAGCCCGGTGCCGCGGCGGCGGTGCTCGACAACATCGGCCGGGGCTGGACGACGACGCCCGCGGTGGCGATGAACCGCAACCAGGACGTGGTGCACCGCGCGGTCGGCAAGGCCGGCATCGTGCTGGTCGCCGAGGGCAACCCGAACCGGGTGAAGTCCCTGCTCGCCGCCGAGAAGCGGAAGATGAACCGCATCGTCGCGGACGTCCCGGTGCACGACCTGGTCGTGGGCACCGGCGAGGGCCAGGTGGAGCTGAAGAAGCTGCGCACGACCATGCTGAAGCTGCCCCGCGTGCTCACCGGACCGCAGGTCACCGCCACCAACGACCGGCTGCGCGCGCTCGGCGACCTGATGAGCAACATGCCGCTGCCCAAGGGGCCGATGCCCAAGGGCATGCGCCTGCCGAAGGGCGGGCCGAAGGCTCGCTGACCCGCACCCGACATGACGAAGGGGCGCCCGGACCACTCCGGGCGCCCCTTCGTCGTACTCCGTCGTACGTCGGAGTACGACGGACGAGACCTAGATGCGGACCTCGACCGTGCCGGCCAGCCGGTCGTGCAGACCGCGGCCGTCGCGGTCCCAGATCAGGGCCGGGATCGCGAGGAAGAGCAGCACCGTGCGCAGGGCGGAGCGCCACGGGCTGACCCGGCCGGTGTCCAGGGCGAGCACGCGCAGGCCGAACAGGCGCTTGCCGGGCGTGAAGCCGACCGTCCCCACCGTCAGCACCATGAGCGTGAACATGATGAGGGGGGCCCAGATCTGCGCCGCCTCGTTGTAGCTCCGGGTGACCAGACCGTATGCGATCAGCAGGCTCAGGCCCCAGTCGACGGCCAGGGCGCCCAGCCGGCGGCCCGGGCGGGCGATGGAGCCGGGGCCCTCCTCGGGCAGACCGAGCTGTTCGCCCCGGTATCCGAAGTCGACACCGGCCTCTTCCGCGGCCGCGCGGGGCCCGGAAAGCCACGATCCGAGTGCTTGCCTGTTGTCCACCCGTCCACGGTACTGCGCCCGTATATGACCGGAGCACGGCGGGGTGCGTCGGGGCTACGGTGGTAGGAGGGCCGGTTAACTTGTGCGAAACAAATGAGTCACGCCCGAGAAATCACCCGTCCCTAGGGTCGAGACCAGCGTGTGCCACCCGCACTGGCCGCACGAACGAACTACCACCCCGGCGGGACGGTCGGGAGTAGGAGGAGCTGGATGTTCCAGAACGCCGACGAGGCCAAGAAGTTCATCGCGGACGAGGACGTCAAGTTCATCGACGTCCGCTTCTGCGACCTCCCGGGCGTGATGCAGCACTTCACGGTGCCTGCGGAGGCGTTCGACGCTGACGAGGAGCTGGCCTTCGACGGCTCCTCGATCCGGGGTTTCCAGGCCATTCACGAGTCCGACATGGCGCTGCGCGCGGACCTGTCGACCGCCCGGGTCGACCCGTTCCGCCGTGACAAGACCCTCAACATCAACTTCTTCATCCACGACCCGATCACGGGCGAGCAGTACTCCCGCGACCCGCGCAACGTGGCGAAGAAGGCCGAGGCCTACCTCGCCTCCACCGGGATCGCCGACACGGCGTACTTCGGTCCGGAGGCCGAGTTCTACGTCTTCGACTCCGTCCGCTTCGCCACCAGCGCGAACGAGTCCTTCTACCACATCGACTCCGAGGCCGGCGCCTGGAACACCGGCGCCGTCGAGAACAACCGCGGTTACAAGGTCCGCTACAAGGGCGGCTACTTCCCGGTCGCGCCGGTGGACCACTTCGCCGACCTGCGCGCCGAGATCTCCCTGGAGCTGGAGCGGTCCGGCCTGAAGGTCGAGCGCCAGCACCACGAGGTGGGCACCGCCGGCCAGGCCGAGATCAACTACAAGTTCAACACGCTGCTCGCCGCCGCCGACGACCTGCAGCTGTTCAAGTACATCGTGAAGAACGTCGCCTGGCGGAACGGCAAGACGGCGACCTTCATGCCGAAGCCGATCTTCGGTGACAACGGCTCGGGTATGCACGTCCACCAGTCGCTGTGGACCGGGGGCCAGCCGCTGTTCTACGACGAGGCCGGTTACGCGGGCCTGTCGGACACCGCCCGCTACTACATCGGCGGCATCCTCAAGCACGCCCCGTCGCTGCTGGCCTTCACCAACCCGACGGTGAACTCGTACCACCGCCTGGTGCCGGGCTTCGAGGCGCCGGTGAACCTGGTGTACTCGCAGCGCAACCGCTCCGCGGCCATGCGTATCCCGATCACGGGTTCCAACCCGAAGGCCAAGCGCGTCGAGTTCCGCGCGCCCGACGCCTCCGGCAACCCGTACCTGGCCTTCTCGGCCCTGCTCCTCGCGGGCCTGGACGGCATCAAGAACAAGATCGAGCCGGCCGAGCCGATCGACAAGGACCTGTACGAGCTGGCTCCCGAGGAGCACGCGAACGTCGCGCAGGTCCCGACGTCCCTCGGCGCGGTCCTGGACCGCCTGGAGGCCGACCACGAGTTCCTGCTCCAGGGCGACGTCTTCACCCCGGACCTGATCGAGACGTGGATCGACTTCAAGCGCGCGAACGAGATCGCCCCGCTGCAGCTGCGTCCGCACCCGCACGAGTTCGAGCTGTACTTCGACGTGTGATCGACGCCTGGTCGAGGCCCCACGCCCGCGCCCCCGCTGCCGTACGGACAGCGGGGGCGCGGGCGTATGTTCTATTCTTCTGACAGGAGCGCACACGGGGGTGGAGCGGCGATGCCCGAGCACGGACAGGACGGTCAGGAGCGCGAGTTCGACCTGAGATGGGCGGACGAGGCCGAGCACAAGGAGCCCTCGGCGCGCGCCCGGATGCTCGCCGCGCGCTGGAAGGACAATCCCCCCGGCCCGGTGCCGTTCCGGCCCGACCCGGAGCACGTGGGACGGCGTCGGCGGTCCTCGTGGGTCTCGACGGCCCTGGTGCTCGGCTGCGTGGCCGCGGTGATCGTGCTGCTGGGGTACGTCAACGTCCGGGCGCCGTACTAGGCGACCGGGATCACACGCCACGTGGACGAGAACGTCTCGCCGGGGAAGCGGCTGCCCTGAGGCCGGCGGAGCGCCCCGCGCCGGAGCGGTCCCGGCACGTGCGGATCGCCGCGTACCGGTTGCCCCTCGCGCGGGGTGCGGCCGTGCCGGTGCCGGAGGATCTCGCGCGCCCGGGCGGCTGCTAGCGTCCGTCCCGTGGGTGACAGCGTGTACGTGGGGAACGCCGGTGCGGACGCGGCGCTGGACCGGGGGTGGCTGCTCGGGCACTTCAAGGAGGCCGGGGATCCGCGGCACAGCGAGGCCGTGGAGATCAAGTGGGGGGTCCATCCGCGGGGCGAGGAGCGGGCCGCGTGGGTGCGGGGCGAGGAGCGGACCGCGCTGCTGGTGCTGATCAGCGGGCGCTTCCGTGTCGAGCTTCCGGGGCGCAGTGTGGTGCTGGAGCGGCAGGGTGACTACGTCGTGTGGGGGCGCGGTGTGGACCACTCGTGGGTCGCGGAGGAGGAGTCGGTGGTGCTGACGGTGCGGTGGCCGTCGGTGCCCGGCTACGCGGTGTCCGCGGGCGGCTGAGGCCTTTGCCCGCCCTGGGGCCGTGCGCGACCCGTCCATGGGGGCGCGGGTGCACACTGGCAGTGGGACGAGTTCCTGACTGCGGGGTGAGGCAGATGCACAGCCGCTTCCGGAGCGACCGGCGGTTGACCGCCCGGATGGGGATCACGCTGTTCCTGCTCGGGTTGCTGTACGTGGCGTTCGTCGCCGCGCTGATCGTGCTGCTGAAGTCGTGGGTGCTGGTGGTGGTGGTCGCGGC
This sequence comes from Streptomyces sp. NPDC058741, assembly GCF_042746715.1. Classification (NCBI taxonomy): domain Bacteria; kingdom Bacillati; phylum Actinomycetota; class Actinomycetes; order Kitasatosporales; family Streptomycetaceae; genus Streptomyces; species Streptomyces sp. NPDC058741. The sequence goes on from NZ_JBHYQH010000008.1 coordinate 190,152, forward strand.
GGCGCTGCTGGGGGCCCAGTACTGGTTCTCGGACCGGATCGCGCTGTACGCCATGCGCGGCAGGGTCGTGGAGCGGGAGGAGTATCCCCACCTGCACGCGGTGGTCGACCGGATGTGCGCCCTGGCCGACATGCCCAAGCCCGTGGTCGCCGTCTCGGACATGGACATGCCGAACGCGTTCGCGACCGGGCGGAACGCCGACCACGCCGTGGTGTGTGTGACGACCGGGCTGCTCAGGCGGCTGTCCCCGGCCGAGCTGGAGGGCGTCCTCGCGCACGAGCTGTCGCACGTGGCGCACAAGGACGTCGCCGTGATCACGGTCGCCTCCTTCCTCGGGGTGATCGCCGGGCTGATCGTGCGGTTCGCCTTCTACTCGCAGCTGTTCGGCGGGGGCCGCCGGGACCAGAACACGGCGGTGATCTTCGCCGCGGTGATGGGGGTGTCGGCGGCCGTGTACGCGATCAGCTTCCTGCTGATCCGGGCCCTGTCGCGCTACCGGGAGCTGGCCGCGGACCGGGCGGCGGCCCTGCTGACCGGCCGGCCCTCGGAGCTGGCCTCCGCGCTCACCAAGGTCTCCGGCGACATCGCCCGTATCCCGACGAAGGACCTGCGCACGGCACAGGCCTTCAACGCCTTCTACTTCACACCGGCGCTGGGCCGCGACCCCGTGGTCGCGCGGATCTTCTCGACCCACCCGAGCCTGGAGCAGCGGCTCGAACAGCTGGGCCGGATCTCCGCCGAGCTCGGTGAGGCGGCGGCACCGGGAGGAGGGTGAGCGGCACATGGGGCTGCTGGACATCCTGCTCGGCCGGACGAAACCGGCCGTGGCGGATCTCGACCGGCTCTTCGCGCTGCCGTCGGCCGCCGTGACCCTGGAGGCCGCGGTCGGCTTCACGCCGACCGGCGAGGGCGCGGTGTGCTTCGCCACGGTCGAGGGCGCCGCCTTCGAGCAGTCCCACCGCGAGGTGCAGGCGCTGCTGGACGCCGACAGCGACCGCGACGGCCCCCCGGTGGAGCTGCGACGGGACGACTACGGCTACTCCTGGCTGGTCTCGCGCCGCGCCCCTGACCAGCTGGCGGCCCTGGTGAACGACCTGCACGCCGTCAACAGCCAGATGGAGGTCAACGGGTTCGGCCCCCAACTGCTGTGCTCCCTGGCCGGTTTCCGGGACCGGTCGGACCGGCGGCTGGCGCTGGTCTACCTCTACAAGCGCGGCACCTTCTACCCGTTCGCGCCCCTGCCCGACGGGTCGGAGCGGCGCGACAACGCGCTGGAGCTCCAGGTGCGGGCCGCCCTCGCCGACGACCTGCGCATCGAACCGGACCTGGGCCGCTGGTTCCCGGTGTGGGGGGCGCCCGGTCTGTGAAGCCCTCTCACCGGGACCGGCCGCGTGAGTGAATGGCCGGATGAGTGAGCTGATCCCCTTCACCCACACCGTCGACGGCGAACGGCTCAGCGGGCTGTGCGGCGGACCCGCCGACGGGGCGCGGGCGACCGCCGTCCTGCTGCACGGTGCCGGCAACGGCGGCAAGGAGCGGCTGGTGCCGCTGCTGGAGGAGTTCGCCGCACGGGGCTGCCGTGCCCTCGCGTTCGACTTCTCCGGCCACGGCGACAGCACCGGCCGGCTGCGGGAGCTGAGTCTGCGCCGCCGCTTCGGCCAGGCCGTCTCCGTCATCGACGCGCACGCGCGCGTGGACTCGCCGCTGGTCCTGGTCGGCTTCAGCATGAGCGGCCAGACGGTGGCCGACCTGCTGCGGCACTACGGGGACCGGGTGGCGGCCCTGGGGCTGTGCGCGCCGGCGGTGTACACGGGCGAGGCGTGGGACGTGCCGTTCGGAAACGGCGACGGGCGGTTCAGCGAGCTCATCCGCCGTCCCGGCGGCTGGCGCGACTCGCCCGCGCTCGACGTACTGGCCGCGTACGAGGGGCGGGCGGTGCTCGCGGTGCCCGACACGGACGAGGTCATCCCGCCCGCCGTGACGGAGGCCGTCTCTCAGGCGCTGGCCCGGCGGGCGCAGTTCACCCACCGGGAACTCCCCGGTGCGGGACACCGGTTGGCCCTGTGGTTCCGTGACCGGCCCGAGGATCGCGGGGAGTTCGCCACCGCCGTCCTGGCCGGGCTCGACGGGCGCGGCTGGACGGCCACGCGCGCGTGGGTGGCCGCACAGCTCCCGCGGGGCCGTACGGTCGGCACGACGTCCTTCCTGACGGGGGGCTGGAGCGCCCAGATGCGGCGGCTCACCCTGGACGACGGCGGCGAACTGGCGCTGCGGACCTTCGTGAAGCCCTTCTTCCGGCGGCACGCGGCCGCGCTGCTGGCCCGCGAGGCGGGGATCCTCGCGCTGCTGGCGGACCAGGACGGCGTGCCGGCCGCCCGGCTGGTCGGCGTGGACGCGGCCGCCGAGCACTGCGACCACCCGTCCCTGCTGATGTCCGTGCTGCCGGGGCGGGTCCGGGTCGACGAGGAGGACCTCGACGTCCGGGTGGACCTGCTGGCGGCGCAGCTCGCGCGCATCCACCGGGTCGTCCCCCGGGAGCGCCCGCGGGTGTACCAGGCGTGGACGTCACCGGAGCGGGTCGACGCGCCGGAGGGCGGGCTGTGGCAGCGGGCGGTGGACGTGATCCGCCGCGATCCCCCGCCGTACGAGGGCTGCTTCCTGCACCGGGACTTCCACCCTGGGAACGTGCTGTTCACGGACTCGGGCGGCGACGGCCCGAGGATCAGCGGGGTCGTCGACTGGGTGGAGACCTCGTGGGGCCCGGCCGACCTGGACGTCGCCCACTGCTCCACCGCGCTCGCGCTGCTGCACGGTCCGGAGTACGGCCTCGGCTTCCGGGACCGCTACGAAGCCCGGGGCGGCCGGCGGCTGGCCGACGGACCGGACCACCTGTACTGGCGGCTGCTCGACGCGCTGGCCTACGTCCCCGACGCGGCGAAGCTGGCCGGCCCGTGGCGGGAGCTGGGGCGGACCGACCTGACGCCCCGGGTGCTCGGCGGGCGGCTGGAGGCGTACGTGGCCGGGCTGCTGGAGCGGTACGCGGAGGGCCGCTGACGACCCGTTGTCAGTGGTGTCCGCGATGATGCGACCGGGTTCGCGGACGGCGGGAGTGGAGGCCTCATGGGTACGCAGCGGTACATCGGCACGGCGGAGCGACGGGCCCGGCTCGCGCTGCGCCACCGGCTGGCCGGGCCGGCGCGGGCGGGCACGCCCGAGGAGGTCGCCGGCTCCCTGGTCGCCCTGCACGGCACCGACCCGGCGACGGTCTACCTGGCGGTGGGGGCCCGGCTCGCGGACCCGGCGCGGACGGTGGACGCCACCGGGCGCGCGCTCTACGAGGACCGTTCCCTGGTCCGGATGCACGGCATGCGGCACACGGTGTTCGTGTTCCCCACGGCGATGACCGCCGTCGTGCACGCCTCGACCGGTCTGGCCGTGGCCGCCCGGGAGCGGGCGTCGCTGCTGAAGCACATGGCGTCGGCCGGGGCGCCGGACGCGGCCTGGCTGCGGGAGGTCGAGGAGTCGACGCTGGCGGCGCTGGCCCGGCGCGGGCAGGCGACGGCCTCCGAACTCGCCGAGGACGAGCCGCGGCTGCGGGAGCAGTTCGTGTACGCGGCCGGCAAGGGCTACGAGGGGGTGCACACGGTCTCGACCCGGCTGCTGAGGGTGCTGGGCGTGGAGGGGAAGGTCGTGCGCGGCCGGCCGCTCGGCTCGTGGACCTCGGGCCGGTTCCGCTGGACGATCGCACCGGAGCACCCGGAGCTGGACGGCGCCGAGGCGCAGGCGGAGCTGCTGGGGCGGTGGCTGGCGGCGTGCGGTCCGGCGACCGAGGCCGACCTGAAGTGGTGGACGGGGTGGCGGGTGACGGACGTCCGCAGGGCGCTGGCAGCGATCGGGGCCGAGGCGGTGGAGCTGGACGAGGGGACGGGGTTCGTGGCCGAGGGCGACAGCGAGCCGGTCGCCGGGCCGGACGACCCCTGGGCCGCCCTGCTGCCGGGTCTCGACCCGACGGCGATGGGCTGGCAGCAGCGCGACTGGTACGTCGCGCCCGGGCTGCGGCCCCGGTTGTTCGACCGCAGCGGCAACGTGGGGCCGACGGTGTGGTGGGACGGGCGGGTGATCGGCGGCTGGGCGCAGCGCGCGGACGGGGAGATCGTCTGGCGGATCCTCGACGAGGAGGGCGTCGGGCGGGAGGCCCGGGCCGCGATCGAGGCGGAGGCGGCACGGCTGAGCGGCTGGACGGGGACGACCCGCGTCACGCCCCGCTTCCGCACGCCGCTGGAGAAGGAGCTGGCGGCGGGGTGAGCGGGGGCGACGGGGTGAGCCGGGGGGCGGGGGCGGCGGGGTGAGCCGGGGGGCGGGTGCGGCGGGGTGAGCCGGGGGGCGGGTGCGGCGGGGTGAGCCGGGGGGCGGGTGCGGCGGGGTGAGCAGGCACCGAGGGGCGTGACGAGTAGGCCGCGCTGGTGCACGAGGTGGGCGTCGAGCAGTCCCGTGGCGGTACCGGTGCCGACGCGCCCCTGAGCTCGCTGTCTCGACCCTGACTCCGCTGACTCAACCCCGCTGCCTTGATCCTGAGTCCGCTGGCTCAGCCCCGAGCCCGCTGGCTCAGCCCCGAGCCCGCTGGCTCGACCCTGGGCCCGCTGGCTCGCCCCCGAGCCCGCTGACTCAACCGCCGCCTCGCCCCCGAGCCCGCTGGCTCATCCCCGCCGCCTCGCCCCCCGAGCCCGCTGCCTCGCCCCGAGCCCGCTGTCCGGCGCTGAGTTTCCTGTCCGGCCCTTCCTCCATCGAGGCCGGCCCTTCCTCCATCCAGGCCGGCCCTCTACGCCGGCTTCCCCGCGCCCCGTACGAACACCCCCGCCCGCGCCGCGACGGCCGCCGCCTCCGCCGCCCGGTCGGCCACGGCCCCGTCCAGCCGGCCGCCGCTGATCAGCAGGTGGTAGTAGAGCGGAGCGGAGACGGCCCGGATGACCTCCTGGGCGTCCGTCCCCTCGGGCACCTCGCCCCGGTCCACGGCCTGCCGGACGCAGGGGGCCCACTCCCTGACGCGGATGTCGTAGAAGCGGTGCAGGGCCGCGGCGGTCTTCGCGTCACCGGTCGCCGCGGCGATCAGCGCCTTGAACAGCGCGCCCTGCCGAGGGTCGGTCAAGGTCCGCAGGACCAGCCGGGCGTTGGCCGTCAGGTCGCCGAGCAGCGACCCGGTCTCGGTGCGCGGCGCGGACTGCTCGGCCATGTCGGCCAGGAGGTCGGCGACCAGCCCGGTCACCGTCCCCCAGCGGCGGTAGACGGTCGTCTTGCCCACCTCGGCGCGGCGCGCGACGTCGGCCAGGTCCAGGCCGCTGAGGCCCTGCTCGGTCAGGGCGTCCTCGGCCGCCCGCAGCACCGCCTCCCGCACCCGGGCGGTCCGTCCGCCGGGCCGCACGGTCCCCGGCTCACCTCCGTCAGCCATAACGGCACTCCTGTTCCATTAGCAGCCTCACCCTGTTACCTTAGTGACTACTAACGGAACTACAGACCCGTTAATAGGATCGAGAGGGGACCGCGATGGAATACAGGCGCTTGGGCGCGTCGGGGCTCATGGTCCCGGCGCTGAGTTTCGGAGCCGGCACCTTCGGAGGCCGGGGCCCGCTCTTCGGCGCGTGGGGCACGACCGGCGCACAGGAGGCGCGCCGCCTGGTGGACATCTGCCTGGACGCCGGGGTCACGATGTTCGACACGGCCGACGTCTACTCCGCGGGCGCCTCCGAGGAGGTGCTGGGCGAGGCGGTCAGGGGCCGCAGGGACCGGGTGCTCCTCTCCACCAAGACCGGCCTGCCGACGGGCGACGGCCCGGGCGAGGCGGGCACCTCCCGGTCCCGGCTGATCCGCGCCTGCGAGGACGCCCTGCGCAGACTGGGCACCGACCGCATCGACCTGTTCCAGCTGCACGCCTTCGACGCCGGGACACCGGTCGAGGAGGTGCTGGACACGCTGGACACGCTCGTGGCGGCGGGGAAGGTGCGCTACACCGGCGTCTCCAACTTCTCCGGCTGGCAGGTGATGAAGTCCCTCGCGGCCGCGGAGAGGCACGGACACCCTCGGTACGTGGCCCACCAGGTCTATTACTCCCTCGTCGGCCGGGACTACGAGTGGGAGCTCATGCCGCTCGCGCGCGACCAGGGCCTCGGAGCGATCGTCTGGAGCCCGCTCGGCTGGGGCCGCCTCACCGGCAGGATCCGCCGCGGCACACCGCTCCCGCCCGGCAGCCGGCTGCACCGCACCGCCGAGTACGGCCCGCCCGTCCCCGACGAGCACCTCTACGACGTGGTCGACGCCCTGGACGAGATCGCCGAGGAGACGGGGAAGGCCGTCCCCCAGGTCGCCCTGAACTGGCTGCTGCGGCGGCCGACCGTCTCCTCCGTCGTCATCGGCGCCCACGACGAACGGCAGTTGCGCCAGAACCTCGGCGCCGCCTGGAGCCTGACGCCCGAGCAGGTGGCGAGGCTCGACGCGGCGAGCCACCGCCCGGCGCCGTACCCCCGCTCCCCCTACGAGCGCCAGGAGGGCTTCGCCCGCCTCGACCCGCCGCTCGTCGCACCACCCGGCCGGGCGGCATGACGAAGCGCCGGGCACCCCGCGGCACAGGGCGCCCGGCGCTCCGGACCGGCTCGGTCAGCGGGCGTAACGCATGAACGCCCGGACCATGTGGCACGTCGTGGCCGACGGCGGGTGGACGCCGATCGTCTCGGCCGTGTCGCGGATGGTCTCGTCGCGGGCCTGGTTCGGCATGTAGACGCCCGAGTCGAGCAGGGCGATGGCCAGCCGCATGGCCTTCAGGCGGCGGTTGTGCGTGACGTACCACTCGCGGGGCCGGCCGGGCGGCAGCGGCCGCTTCTCCACGGGCGCGTACGGCAGGTCGAGCAGGACGGGGCGCTTCGCGGTGGACTGGGTGGGCAACGGCTTGGGCTTCAGAGCGGCAGCGGGCACAGGCATCCTCCTGTCGCGGTCGGGCGGACCACAGGGACTTCGGCCGTCCCCGGCGCCACCCTCGAACACTTCCCCTATTCTACCGCCGGGCACTGACAACCGGGAGGGCTCCCAGCTCGGCAAAATACCTGATGAGAGGGAGGATTGACGGCACGTCACCACAGGTCCGGGAGGGGCGGACGAGTCACCAGGGAAATCGAACAGACTCCGGAGCGCGTACCGTGAACGGCATGGAGATCTGGATCAACCCGGCCTGCTCGAAGTGCCGCAGCGCCGTGCAGCTGCTCGACGCCGAGGGCGCCGACTACACCGTCCGCCGCTACCTGGACGACGTGCCGGGCGAGGACGAGATCCGCGGGGTGCTCGGCCGCCTCGGACTGGAGCCCTGGGACATCGCCCGGACCCAGGAGGCGGCCGCCCGGGAACTCGGCCTCCAGGAGTGGCCGCGGGACGCCGGCGCGCGGGACCGGTGGATCGAGGCGCTCGCCGCCCACCCGAAGCTGATCCAGCGGCCGATCATCACCGCGGACGACGGCACGGCCGTGGTGGCCCGCACCGGCGAGGCCGTGCGGGACGCCCTGTCCCGGAAGGGAACGCCCGCGTGACGGAGGTCACGTGAGCTGACCGCGCCCACCGGTGAGTCACCGCGTTCGGCATCTCGTACATAGCGGCGTACGCTCCCCTACCTCTTCAGGAGGCGCGCATGTCGCGCAGGAGAACTCTCGGCACGAAGAAGAAGATCGCGCTGCTGGTGAGCACGGCGACCGTGGCGGGAGGCGGGGCCTTCGTCATGGCCGGCACGTCGAACGCCGCGCCGACCCCCACGTCGGCCTCGGAGGCGACGGTCTGCCTGGGCCTCGCCACCGCACTCGGGAACAACCAGAAGTTCATCGCGGGCCAGCGGGCCGCCCGGGACGCCCGGTCCGAGGCCCGGATCGCGAACCGCGAGGCGGTCATCGCCGAGATCCGGCGCAAGCAGGAGGCGTCGGGATGCGAGGTGGGGGAGTCGGCTCAGGACTCCCAGCCGTCGCAGCCCGCGCAGGGCGGCGAGCAGGCCGGGGGCGCGCAGCCGTCCGCTCCCGCCTCGCAGCCCGCCCCGTCCGCCTCCGCGGGAGACCCCGGCGGCGGTGCGGCCTTCGGGCAGCAGGTGTGCAACGGCTCCACGGTCACGCTCTCCGGCGAGGGCGGCGCGCCTGCCGCGTCCAGCAACCGGTTCCCGGCCGGCACGAAGCTGAAGGTCACCAACCTGGACAACGGCAAGTCCACGACGGTGGAGGTCACTTCGGTCTCCGGCAGCTGTGTGCTGCTCAACAACGCGGCCTTCGAAGAGGTCCGTGAGCCCGGCAAGTTCCTGGTCCGCCGGGCCGTGATCGAGAAGGTGGGGTGAGGCCGGACGACCTACCCGGTCACTGAGGCGGCGGCCCACCCCCTCGGGCGCCCCCTCGTACGTGTCCCCGGTCCTGCCGCCCCCGGCCAGGGGCGGCAGGACCGGCGCGTCCGGGCCCTCCGGGGCGAGGCGGCAC
>NZ_JBHYQH010000009.1:0-53331 GCF_042746715.1 Streptomyces sp. NPDC058741
GCCACCGAGATAGGTAGCCTTCTCGTTGGCTCGGAGATCTGTATAAGTGACAGTCGCAGGCTCACCACCCGGCTGGTTCTTCGCAGGCTCACCACCCGACCGGCTCCGCGCGGGCTCACCACCCGACCGGCTCCGCGCGGGCTCGCCGCCCGACCGGCCGCCGGCCTGGTCGTCCGCACCACCGTGTCCCTTGCCGGACGGGCGGGCCGGGTGGCCCTTCGCCGTGTCGGCCTCGGACGGGCGCAGCTCGGCGCCGCCCGGGCCGGGCCGCTCGCCCTCGTCTCGGGCGAGGCGGCCCTTCGCGGTGTCGGCCTCGGTCGGCCGCAGTTCCGCGGCTCCGGGTCCGGGCCGCACCTGCGTCGCCCCGGACCCGGAGTGCCCCTTCGCGGGCTCTTCTCCGGCACGGCCCCCGCCGGGCTGCCCCGTACCGGGCCCCCCGCCATGGACGTCCGCCTCGACCGCCGCGCCCGGCCCGGACCGGGCGTCGGCCCCCTCCCGTCGGCCCGGTCCGCCCGGCACCCGGGCCACCTCGGGCGACGAGGTGTCCAGCGGCACCGACCAGGACCGCACCAGCCCCAACTGCACGGCCTGGCGCGGCAGTACGGCGCCGAGGAGCCAGTCGGCGGCGACGCGGACGCGGTTGCCGGGCATCGCGGCGAGGTGGTAGCCGCGCGCGACCACACCCGCGGGCAGGCCCGACAGGGCCACGCCGAGCGGATTGGCCGCAGCCTTCGCGCCGCCCAGGTCGACGACGAAGCCCAGGTCGCGATGGCGGTAGGGCTTGCGCGCCCCGCCCAGCCCCAGCGACGCGGCGACGTTCTCGGCCGCGACCTTGCCGTGCCGCCAGGCGTGCTGCGCGGTCATCGCCGTGTAGCTGCCCGGATTCTCCAGATCGGGCACCGCCGCCACGTCACCGCACGCGAACAGCTCGGGCCGGCCCGGCACCTGCAGGTGCGGGTCGACCAGCAGCCGCCCCTTCTCCATCGGCAGCCCCAGGGACTCGACCAACGGGTCGGGCCGTACGCCCACGCACCACACGAGCGTGCGGGTGGCGACGCACTCGCCGTCGGTCAGCACGACCCCCTCGTGCGTGGCCTCCCTCACGGAGGTGCCCATCCGCACGTCCACACCCCGCTGCCGCAGTACGCGGTCGGCGGTGGCGGACAGCTTCTCGTCCATCTCGGGCAGCACGCGCGGCGCCACGTCCAGCAGCATCCAGCGCGGCCGCATGCCCTGCCGCAGCGGATGCCTGCGGACCTGCGCGTCGGTGAACATCTGCCCGTGGGCGGCGACCTCGGTCCCGGTGTAGCCGGCGCCCACCACCACGAAGGTGCAGCGCGCGGCGCAGGTGTCGCGGTCGTCGGCCCCGGCGGCCAGCTCCACCTGCCGCGTCACGTGGTCGCGCAGGTACAGCGCCTCGGGCAGGCCGCGGAACCCGTGCGCGTGCTCGGCGACGCCGGGGATGGGCAGCAGCTTGTTGACGCTGCCCGCGGCGAGCACCAGCCGGTCGTAGGCGAGCGTGCCGCCCTCGCCCTCGGGCCCGGTGTAGTGCACGGTCCGGTCGTCGAGGTCGACCCGGTCGGCCTCGCCCAGGACCAGCCTCACGTGCGGCAGCGAGGCCGACAGCGAGACCGTGACCCGGCGCGGCTCCAGGATGCCGGCGGCGACCTGGGGCAGCAGGGGGAGGTACAGGAAGTAGTCGGTCGGGTTCAGCAGGGTGATGTGGGCCCGGCCCCGGGTGAGCCGGGAGAGGGTGCGGGCCGTGCGGTATCCGGCGAAACCGGCACCGACGATCACGATGCGGGGTCGACTCACGGTTGGCTCGCCTCCGGCGCTGTCGCATGGCTCGGGAGCCTTCCGCGTCCCCCTGGCCAGGGCGCCCAAACGTCGGCGGGCGTCCGCCGGGCCGGACCCGCCGGTTTCCGGCCCGGCGGCCGGGAAACCCGGTGCGGGACACGGACCGCCCACCTCGCGGAGGCACTCCTCATGGCCGACTACGGTTACTTCCTCTCGTGCGAGCAGTACGGACCGGCCGAGCTGATCGAGCAGGCGCGGATGGCCGAACAGGCCGGGTTCCAGGCGCTGTGGATCTCCGACCACTACCACCCCTGGAACGACGAGCAGGGCCAGAGCCCGTTCGTGTGGTCGGTGATCGGGGCGCTGTCGGAGGCGGTCTCCCTGCCGATCGAGACGGCGGTGACCTGCCCGACGGTGCGGATGCACCCGGCGGTGGTGGCGCAGGCGGCGGCGACCAGCGCGGTGATGACGAACAACCGTTTCCGGCTCGGCGTCGGCTCCGGCGAGGCGCTCAACGAGCACATCCTGGGCGACCACTGGCCCCCGGCGCACGTCCGGCTGGAGATGCTGGAGGAGGCCATCCAGGTGATGCGCCGGCTGTTCTCCGGCGAGGAGGTCAACCACCGCGGTCCGCACTACACGGTGGAGAACGCCCGGCTGTACACGGTCCCGGACGAGCCGATCCCGATCGACATCTCCGGCTTCGGCCCGGCGGCGACCAAGCTCGCCGCACGGGTGGGCGACGGCTACATCTCGATCATGCCGGACGAGTCGATGGTGGAGCAGTACCGCAAGGGCGGGGGCGGCGGGAAGCTCGTCAGCGGTGGCACCAAGGTCTGCTACGGCACCGACAAGGACGAGGCCGTGGCGGCCGTGCACCGGCTCTGGGCGAACGAGCAGCTGCCGGGCGAGCTGAGCCAGGTGCTGCCCTCCCCGAAGCACTTCGAGCAGGCGCAGCAGATGGTGACCGAGGACATGGTGCGCGCGAACCGGGTGTGCGGCGACGACGTGGACGAGCACGTCGCGGAGCTGAAGCAGTTCACCGACGCCGGATTCGACCGGGTCTACGTCAACCAGATCGGGCCGGACCTGCGCGGCTTCTTCGACTTCTACCGCACGAAGGTGCTGCCGCAGCTCCAGCAGGGCGCCTGACGACTCCGGCAGGGCGCCTGACGAGGAGCAGGAGCGGGAGGCGCGGTGCCGGGTCGCCTAGAGTCGCCCGCATGTCCTTACGTCTGCGTCTGCGTGACGCCCTTCCGACCGCGATGCGAGCCCGTGACAAGGCCGCGGTGAGCGCCCTGCGGGGCACGCTGGCCGCGCTGGACAACGCCGAGGCGGTGCCCGTGGGCGAGACCGTGCCCGGTGCCGCGGCTCTGGAGGCCTCGCCGGGCCGGCGCCGGTGCGACGGAGGCGGCCCGGCGCGAGCTCGGTGAGCGCGAGACGCCGGACATCGTCCGCGCCGAGGCCGCCGAACGACTGGAGGCGGCCGATCTCCTGACCGCGCCCGCGCACGCCGAACGGGCCGCGCGGCTGCGCGCGGAAGCCGCGGTGCTGCTCCGCTTCCTCGACGCCGACGGCGACAGCGACAGCGACAGCGACAGCGACAGCGACAGGAACGAGAACGGAACCGGGAACGGGAGCGTTGTTGCGGACCGAACTCAGCGGCGGACCGCCCCGGCCGACCTGCGTACCGCGAGGGCGCCGGCCCCGGCGGTGAGGGCGGCGCCCCACCACGCCCGGTTGCGGGACATCCACTGCTGCGGGCTGTGGCTCCTGGCCTCGTCGTCGAAGCGCCCGTGCGCGCCGAAGTCCCTGCCGTGCGGCCCGTCCACGGGTGCCCACAGGTTCGCGGGTCCCTCGTGCGAGCCCGGGTCCTGCTGGGCGTCGACGTTCGTGCGGGCCAGGTAGCGGTCGAGCAGTCCGGGGGCGACCGCGTTGACGACGAGCGCGGCGGCGGTTGCGCCGCCCACCCAGTACTCGCGGCGGCGGGGGTGCGACGCGGCGTGCACGATGGCGCGGGCGGCGACCTCCGGCTGGAACACCGGCGGTACGGGGCGGGCCCGGCCCGGCATCCGGTTCAGTACCCACTCGAACTGCGGCGTGTTGACGCCGGGCAGCTGCACCATCGTCGTACGCACGCCGCTGCGGTCGTGCAGCAGCTCGCAGCGCAGGGACTCGTTGAACCCCTGGATGGCGTGCTTGGCCCCGCAGTACGCCGACTGCAGCGGGATGCCGCGGTAGGAGAGGACGGAGCCGACCTGCACGATCGCGCCGCTGTCGCGCGGCAGCATGTGCCGCAGCGCCGCCCGGGTGCCGGACACGTAGCCCAGATAGGTCACGTCGGTGACGCGGCGGAACTCCTCCGGGGAGATCTGCGGGAACGGCGCGATCACCCCGGTGAAGGCGTTGTTGACCCAGACGTCGATGTGCCCGAAGGCGTCCACGACCTGCCGGGCGGCGTCCTCGACGGCCTCGGCGTCGGACACGTCCACGCCGACGACGAGGGCCTCGCCCCCGGCGCGCCGCACGTCGTCCGCGGCGGCGGCGAGGCCCTCGCGCCCGCGTGCCAGCAGGGCGACCCTGTCGCCGCGGGCGGCGAAGGCCCGGGCCGCGGCCCGTCCGACGCCGCCGGTGGCCCCGGTCACCACGACCACGCGGCCGCGCCGCCGGGGTGCCCGGGTCACGCGCACCGGTCTCACGCCTCGCGCCGCGGTACGTCCGGGGCCCGGGCCGGCCGCGGGGGCACGGAGTCCGGGGCGGGTCCGGCGGGCGGGGCCGGCGGCACGGGCGGGTAGGGCAGACCGCCTGCCGCGGCGGCGGCCTGCCCCGCTCCCTGGTGCCCGGGGACCCCGTCGCCCGGGCGGGACGGCCGGGCCCTCGCACGCAGCACGAACGCCGCGGCACCCAGGACGGCGGCGGTGATCAGCGCCGCGGCCCAGTCGGGCGGGGCGAGGGCGAGGGCCAGGCCCACGGCGAGCGCGAGGGCGAGGCCGGCGTAGAGGGTGAGGGCACCGGAGGCGGCGTACAGCGCGGCCTTGCGGCGCTGCTTGCGCGTCTGCTCGCGCAGTTCGTCCCGCACGGTCTCGCGTGCCACCCGTGCGAGTTCGTCGACCAGGTGCCTGTCCAGGTGCTCCAGGTGCTCCAGGTGCTCCAACCGCTTCATGCCCGATCGGGTACCCTCGCCCCCTGTGCGTAACTAGGCTCGCCACCATGGAGATTCTTGGTGCGACCCTGCGCGTCTGCGTCGACGACCTCGAGACCGCGATCCCCTTCTACGAGCGGCTGGCGGGCGGCAGAGCCCAGCGCTTCGAGCGGGGCGGGGTACAGGTGGCGGCGATCGGCTGCTTCCTGCTGATGAGCGGTCCGCCGGCCGAGCTGGAGGTGCTGCGCAAGGTCGCCGCGACCATCGCCGTGTCGGACGTCGAGGAGACCCACAAGGTCCTCACCGGGCTGGGCGCCCACGTCGTGGCGGGCCCGATCGCCTCCCCGGCGGGCCGCAATCTGATCGCCCTGCATCCGGACGGTTCGGTCTACGAGTACGTCGACCGCCACGTCTGATCCCGCCCGGGGCCGGGGTCAGCGCCGCCCCGGCCCCTCGACCATCTCGCTGGTGATCGCCCAGCGCTCGTGGTCGCGCCAGGCTCCGTCGACGAAGAGCATCTTCGGCGAGAAGCCCTCCCGGCGGAACCCGCACCGGTGGGCCAGGGCGATCGACGCGGCGTTGCCCGGCTGGACGTTGATCTCCAGCCGGTGCAGCCGCATCGGGCCGAAGGCGTACCGCACGACCAGGTCCAGCCCCTCGCGCATCAGGCCCCGCCCGGCGGCGTGCGCGAAGGCGCCGTAGCCCAGGGCCCCGCACTGGAAGCCGCCCTCGACGATGTTGTTGATGTTGATGAACCCGGCGATGGCCCCGTCGCCCTTCTCGCAGACCAGGAACCCGGCGCTGGAAGGGTCGTCGATGAGCCGGCCCGCGTAGGCGGTGTAGGCCTGGGCGGTGCGGGGCGGGAAGAGCCAGGGCCGGTGCAGGTCCTCGCTCTCCCGGGCGCGGGCGGTGAACTCGGCCCCGTCCTCGTGGGTGAAGGGGCGTATGCCCACCCGGGGACCTTCGGTGAGGTGGCCGTATGCGGTGTGCGGCACCCCGCCACCATAACCGTGTGGCCCGGGTGCGTCAGCACGGGGCCGTCCGCGCGGATCCGGCGGTCCCGGTCAGGAGCCGGCGACGGGTAGCTGGAGCACGCCGGTGTTCCGCGGTCCGCTGACGACGGTGACCGGCTTGATCCCGCGGTTGCCGAAGTAGGCGTCGTCGCTCGCCGCGATCACGAAGCGCAGCCGGTGCCCCGCCTCGTAGCGGTGCACGATGCCGGGCAGCGTGACGGTGAAGCCGCGGGTGACGTCCGGCACCCGGACCGGGGCGACCAGGCGGCGCACCGAGGGAGACGAGGCAGCCGCTCCGGCCGAATCCGAGCCCCGAGTAGACGAGCGAGACGTATCCGCGCGGGGCGATGGCCTTGCCGATGGTGTCGGTCGAGCCGTCCGCCTTGCTGCCGCCGAAGCCGTTCGTCGCGAGCGCGGCGGGCGCCGGGTGGTCGCGGTCGGTGCCCGTGGGGCGGTACAGGTCGGCGTCGACCGTGCAGGTGCGCTCACCGGCCCGGACGGTGAACGCCAGCGGGGTGACGGTGTAGGCGCCGGCGGCGGTCGCGGGCGGGGTGAGGGCGAGAGGGGCGGCCAGGGCGGCGCCCAGAGCGAGAGCGAGGGGTGCGCGCAATCTGGGCACGCGTCGGGACACCGGACCTCCACGGTGAGGACAACCCGGATACCGACCAGTAGGTACCGGCCGGTTGTCATCGTGTGATACGTGCCAGAAGCCGTCCATCACCGAAACGGAGGTTCCTGACACGGTCTCAGCGGCGCCCAGCTCAGCTGAGGGCCGGTACCTCCAGGGTCAACGTGCCCGCTGCGGCGTTCAGTTCGGCCGGGACGCCGAGCGGCATCGTCAGCGCGCCCTCGCCGTGGCCGAAGCCGAACTCCTCCACGACCGGCACACCGAGCCCACCGAGCCGGTCGGCGAGGAGGGTGCGCAGCTCCTCGTAGGACCCGCAGCCGGCCCAGGAGCCGAGCGCGATGCCGGCGACCCCGTCCAGCCAGCCGGCGCGCAGGAGTTGGGTCAGGTACCGGTCCAGCCGGTAGGGGCTCTCGCCGACGTCCTCCAGCAGCAGCAGCCCGCCCCGGGCCGCGGCGTGGGCGTGCGGGGTGCCGAGGTCGCTCGCGAGCAGGCTCAGACAGCCGCCCAGGGTGACGCCCCTGGCACGGCCGGGCACGAGCGGCACTCCGCCCGGGGGCACGGCGGTGACGGTCCGCACCGACTCGGGGTCGAACAGGGTGGCCCGCAGATGCTCCTGGGCGCGGGCGTTCTGGAGGAAGTCGACGCCGGCGGCCGCGGGGCCGTAGAGGGTGACCAGCCGCAGGCGGGTGGCGAAGGCCTGGTGCAGGACCGTGATGTCGCTGAACCCGGCGAGCACCTTCGGGCCCGCCGCCCGCATCGCGTCCCAGTCGAGAAGGTCGACCATGCGCTGCGCCCCGTAGCCGCCGCGGGCGCACAGCACCGCCGAGACCGACGGGTCGCACCAGGCGTTCCGCAGGTCGGCCGCCCGCTGAGCGTCGGTGGCCGCCAGATAGCTCAACGCGCCGTGTCCGCACAGCACATGGGGCGCCACCACGGGGTCGAGGTCCCAGCCGCGCAGCACGTCGAGGCCGGCCTCCAGCCGTTCCTCGGGCACCGGGCCGCTGGGGGCGACGACGGCCACACGGGCGCCGGCAGCGAGCCGGGGCGGTCGCAGGAGCGGTCTCACGTGCTGAGCTCCAGGGTCGGGACGCCGGGCGGATCCAGCCGGAACACCTGCGCGTACAGCGAGAGTTCGGCCTCCAGGACGCGCACCACGGTCTCCGCCCTGCGGAAGCCGTGCCCCTCCCCCTCGAAGGTGAGGTAGGCGTGCGGCACCTCGCGGTCCCCCAGCCGGGCCAGGAACCGCTCGCACTGGACGGGCGGGCAGATGACGTCGTCCAGTCCCTGCAGGAGCAGGAACGGCACGTTCAGGCGGTCGGCGTGGGTGGCGGGTGAGCGTTCCGTGTAGCGCGCGGGCACCTCGGCGAGCGGGCCGATCAGGCTCTCCAGGTACCGCGACTCGAAGTCGTGGGTCTCCCCCGTGCCCCAGCCGGCGAGGTCGAGGATCGGGTACTTGATGGTGCCGCAGGCGTAGACGCCGGTCCGGGTGAGCGAGGCGGCCGCGGTCCAGCCGCCCGCGCTGCCGCCGCGCACGGCGAGCCGGTCGCGGTCGGCGGTGCCCTCGTCGGCGAGGGCCAGGGCGACCGCGGCGCAGTCCTCGACGTCCACGACGCCCCACTGCTCGCGCAGCCGCTCGCGGTAGGGGCGGCCGTAGCCGGTGGAGCCGCCGTAGTTGACCTCGGCGACGCCGATGCCGCGCGAGGTGAAGTAGGCGATCTCCAGGTCCAGCACCAGCGGGGCCCGGCCGGTGGGCCCGCCGTGCGCCCAGACGACGTACGGCGGCAGCTCGTCGCCGGGCGCGGCGCAGCCGGGGTGGTGGGGCGGGTAGACGTGGGCGTGGATGTCACGGCCGTCCGGGCCCGTGAAGGTGCGGATCTGCGGCTCGGGATAGTAGGCCGGGTCCACCGCGTCGTCGTGCTCGGCGCCGACGACGCGGGCGTGGCCGGTGCGGGTGTCGAGCTCGACGACCTCGTGGGCGCTGCGCGGGCCGGCGCCCACCGCGACGACCCGTTCCCCGTGCGCGGCGAGGGTGGGGGTGAACTCGGTCCAGGGGCCGGCCGCGTCGACGACCTCGCCCGTCTCGGGGTCCAGGACGCCGAGAGCGGTGGCGCCCCGGCCGTGCACGACGGCGATCAGTCCGCTCTCCAGCGGGGCGAACCATGCCGAACCCAGCTTCCACAGCGCCCCGCCGAACTCCTCCTCGCGCGGGCACACCGGCTCACCGTCGAGGTAGAGGTTCCACCAGCCGGTGCGGTCGTCGGCGTGCAGCAGACGGCCGTCGTGGGTGAAGTCGGCCTGGGCGACGGCCTCGCCGGGGCCGCCCGCCACGGTGCGGGCGCCGTGCAGGGTGCCGTCGGGGCGCACGTCGGCGACGACCAGCTCGGTGCCGTCCCAGGGCATGCGCGGATGGTCCCAGGCGAGCCAGGCCGCCCGCCGCCCGTCGGGCGAGAGCTTGGGGCCGGTCACGAACCGGTGCCGGTCGTCGGTGAGTTCGCGCACGGCGTCGCGGTCCTCGGCGGCGGATCCGTCCAGCGGGACGGCGGCCAGGACACGGCGTACATCGGTGGGCCCGTCGCCGGTGAACTCCTCCAGGACGCACCACACTTCCCCCCGGTCGGGCAGCGGCAGCGGCTCCGCCCAGCGCAGGCCCGCGCCCACCGGGGACACGGGCGTCAGCGGACGGGGCTCCTCGCCCGGCCGGAGGTGGTGGAGCCGCTGGTCGGCGAAGTTCACGAAGATGACCGTCGGGCCGTCAGCGCCCGGCAGGGCGGCCCAGGGACGGCCCCCGTACTCGATGACCCGGCTGCGCACGTTCCACGGCGGGGGCAGCACCGACTCCTCCCGGCCGTCCGTGTGCCGCCGCACCAGGGCGCGCCGGCCGCCCTCGGCGGGGCGCGGCGCCGTCCACCACACCTCGTCGCCGACGAAACCCACGTACTCCGGGTGCCCGTCGTGAGCGGCGGCCGTCGCCGCGTCGATCGGCGAGGGCCAGGCCCCGTACGCCAGCGTCCGCACCGTCTCCCCCACTCCCTCAGGCCGTCCGCAGGAACCGGTCGAGTACGCGGACGCCGAAGTGCAGCGCCTCGACCGGCACCCGTTCGTCGACCCCGTGGAACATGGCGGCGTAGTCGTAGCCCTCCGGGAGCCTCAGGGGCGTGAAGCCGTAGCCGGTGATACCGAGGCGCGAGAACTGCTTGGCGTCCGTGCCGCCGGACATGCAGTACGGCACGACGTGCCCCTCCGGGGCGAACTCCTCCACCGCCGCCTTCATTCGGGCGTAGGTGGCCGAGTCCACCGGCGACTCCAGGGCGACCTCGCGGTGGTGGAACTCCCACGCGACGTCCGGCCCGGTGAGCCGGTCGAGGGTCGCGCAAAACTCGTCCTCGCCGCCGGGCAGACAGCGGCCGTCCACGTAGGCCACGGCCTCCCCGGGGATCACGTTGACCTTGTAACCGGCTTCCATCATCGTGGGGTTGGCGCTGTTGCGCACGGTGGACTCGACGAGCTGCGCCGCGGGACCCAGCTTGTCCAGCAGCGCGTCCACGTCGGTCAGGTCGCTGTCGATGCCGTGCAGCGCGGCGAGTTCGGTCAGGGCCGCGCGGACGGTCGCGGTGGGCCGCAGCGGCCACTCGTGCGCGCCGATCCGGGCGATCGCGGCCGCGAGGCGGGTCACGGCGTTGTCCCGGTTCACCTTGGAGCCGTGCCCGGCGCGTCCGCGTGCGGTGAGCTTCAGCCAGGCCGTGCCGCGCTCCCCGGCCGCGATCGGGTAGATCTGCCGGCCCTCGCCGTCGTGGAAGGTGAAGGCACCCGACTCGCTGATGCCCTCGGTGCAGCCCTCGAACAGGGCGGCGTGCTCGTCGGCGAGGAATCCCGAGCCGTCCTCGGCGCTGGCCTCCTCGTCCGCGGTGAACGCGACGACGATGTCCCGGCGGGGCCGGACGCCGAGCCGGGCCCAGGCACGGACGACGGCCAGGATCATCGCGTCCATGTTCTTCATGTCGACGGCGCCGCGCCCCCAGACGACCCCGTCGCGGACCTCCCCGGAGAACGGGTGGACGCTCCAGTCGGCGGCCGCGGCGGGGACGACGTCCAGATGGCCGTGGAGCAGCAGCGCGGCGGCCTCCGGGTCGGTGCCCTCGACGCGGGCGACGACGTTGGTGCGGCCCTCGGTGCGCTCCAGCAGCGTCGGCTCGACACCGGCCTCGGCGAGCCGCGCCGCGGCGTACTCGGCGGCGGGCCGCTCCCGGCAGTCGCCGCCGCCCCGGTTGGTGGTGTCGATCCGGATCAGGTCGGACGTGAACGTCACGACCTCGTCCAGCGCCTGCTCGTCCATCAGCTCAGCCATACTGCTCCTCCACCGCGGCCGAGACGATCGTGGTGACCGCCTTGAAGGTGCGGATGCCGTCGTACATGGTGACGCTCGTGTACGCCACCTTGCGCTCCCCGATCCGGTCCACCCCGGGCACGACGGTGGCGGCCATCGCCAGGTGCTCCGCGTCGAACTCCACGGCGACGGTGAACGGCCCGCCCCGCACGGGCTCGTGACGCACCGCCAGCGACGCGGCCTCCTTCGCGGCGGCCCGGATGTCGGCCGCGGTCCGGGCGGGGGTGCGGCAGACGGCCGCGTAGCGCGACACATGGTCCTTGACGGCGACCTTCAGGGCCTCCGGCGCGTATCCGAGCGCGTCCTCGCAGGCCACGTCGTCCCCGGTGACCAGCACGACCGGCACCCCGTACTCGGCGACGACATGGGCGTTGAGCAGTCCCTCGCTCGCCCGTACGTCGTTCAGCCACACTCCGGTGACGGAGTTGGCGAGGTAGGTGTGCGCGAGGACGCCCTCCATGCCGGCGCCCGCGTGGTAGCCGACGAACGCGACGCCGTCGACGTCACCGTGCTGCACGCCCTCCACCATGGACAGCGCCTTGTGCCGGCCGGTGAGCAGCTGCGCGCGTTCGTCCAGCCGCTCCAGCAGCAGGTTGCGCATGGTCGCGTGGGCCTCGTTGATGATCACCTCGTCGGCGCCGCCGTCGTAGAAGCCGAGGGCGGCGGCGTTGACGTCGGAGGTGAACAGCGCGCGGCAGCGTTCCCACTGCGAGGCGCCCGGCAGCACGTCCTCGGGCCAGGTGACTCCGGTGGCGCCCTCCATGTCGGCGCTGACGAGGATTCTCATGACGAGCCGTCCCGGGGGAAGATCTTCATGGTTCGTCACGTTACGCGCTGTGGGCGCGACCGGCTACGAGGCGGTCACCACCGTATCGGCAGGTCGGCCAGGAACGTGGTGAGCCGGTCGGCGAGGAGCCGGTGTTCGCGGGCCGCGTAGTGCCAGTGGCAGCCCGTGAAGTGCAGGGCCGGTGGCGTCGAGGGGCCGGTAGCGGACCCCCGTGGTCGCCGGCGCCGGTGCGCTCCGCGACGACCCGCTCGACCTGGCCGGCGAAGGAGCCGGGACCGACGGCCACCAGGGTCGTGCGCGGGCCGTAGCGCGCCCGGAGCTCTCCAGGAAGCCGCCGTAGGCGCTGCGGTAGGCGGCCGCCAGGCTCTCGTCGGTCCGGGGCTCGCCCGGGCCGACGGGGGTGGAGAAGCCGTTGTTGCCGAGGTGCACGACGAGGGGCTCCGGCCGCCAGGTGCCCGGGTCGTGCCAGACGTCGCCCGGCATCTGGAAGACGCCCTTGCGGCCGTACAGGTCGCCGAGCTTGCCGTAGAGGGGCAGTCCGACGGTGGCGGTGAGCAGGTAGGCGGTGATCGCCCAGGGCATCCGGTCCAGGCCGTGCAGCTCACCGACGATCTTGGGAAGCGCGGTGGTGACGATCATCTGCTCCAGGGCGGCGAGGAGCAGGGCCGGCATGAGCCCGAGGAAGACCAACCGCACGCGCCGCGGGCTCGGTTCGGGCGGCCGGGCCGGCGGTGGGGCCGGGGTCCCGGCAGCCGCCACCGCCGGTTCGTCCTGCGCGGCGTGATCCCGCCCACCCACCGTTCCCCTCGTCGCGCCGCCACACCGTTCCCGCGTGAAAGCGACAACTACGAGCAAGCGCGACGAGTTACGGCACATGACCGGGCAGAACGGAGATCACCCGAACCGGTGAGGGACCCAACGGCCCCTGATCGTGCGCCTCTTGGCGAGGCTACTTCTCGACCTCGGCGGCGAGCCTGGCGAGCAGGGCGTCGTAGATCCGGCCGAGGCCCTTGGGGGCGAAGGTCCTCTCGAAGAAACCGCCGATGCCGCCGGCACCGGTCCAGCTGGTGGTCACCACGACCCGCGCCCTGCCCTCACCGGCCGGGGTGACCCGCCAGGTGGTGACCATGGACGAGTTGCGGTCCTTCTCGACCAGCTCGCCGTCGGTGGGCTCGGTGACCTCGAGGAGGCAGTCGCGCACCCGCTTGCTGGTGGCCTGGAGCCTCCAGTGGACGAGGGTGCCCTCGCCGTCACCGCCCTCCCGGACCTCGTACTCGCTGAACTGCTCGGGGAGCAGCTTCGCGCGCGTGCCGCTGTAGTCGGCGAGGGCGTCGAACACCGTCTCCGCGTCCGCCGCGACGATCCGCTCCGTAGTGGCCTCGACCTGCGCCATCGCATTCCTCCAGGACCTGGTTGCTCGGGGGTCGGGGCAAGCCAACCACCCCGCCGCCCGGCCGCCCAAATCGGGGTGGCCAACCCGGTCGAACCCGTTCGGAGAACACCCTCGCACGATCACGGGAACATATGTTCTATTCTGTGGTCAGTGCTATCGAGGAGGCGTCATGCGCGGGGAGAACCTCACGGCGGACTCCGAACACGGCCGGGCCGACCCACCGGGCCGGCGCAGGAGCCGCCGGCGTCCGGGCCGACACAGCTCTCGCTTCTCTAGGCGCATATAGGGGCATATGGGTGCACCCGAAGATCCGGTCGGATCGTGAGTTGCACGGAACGAGTTCTTCCGGGATCGCTTTCCGGGACGATGCCTCGAGGACGGCGACCCCGCGGCCCTTCGCCCCGCCGTCCCGGGAGGATCCATCAGAGTGAGAGCGCGCGCGGCCGCGCCTGTCGTCGCGGGCGCGCAGCCGGTCGCCGGACCGGTCGGCCCCGAGTGCCTGAGGGAGATCGAAGCGTCGGCGGTGCCGACGGGATGACCGGCCTGCGGATACGGGAGATGACCCTCGCCGACTGCGACCGCGTCGCGGAGATCCGCGTCCGCGGCTGGCAGAACGCCTACCGGGGCATGATCCCGCGGTCCTACCTGGACCGGCTCAGCGTGGCCGAGGACGCCGGGCGGCGCCGCGCGTTCCTCGCGCGGGCCGACGGTGACGTGGTCAACCTGGTCGCCGAGGACGCGGGCGGCGCGGTCGTCGGCTGGGCCTGCCACGGGCCGTACCGGGACGGCGAAGTCCTCACCGCGGACGCCGAGTTGTACGCCCTGTACGTCCACCCGGACCACATCGGCCGGGGCGCGGGACGGGCCCTGCTCGCGGAGTCGGTCGCGCGCTGCGCCGCCGCGGGCCGCGGGCGGCTCCTGCTGTGGGTGCTCGAGGACAACGGCCGGGCCCGCCGCTTCTACGAACGGGCCGGGTTCCGGGCGGACGGAGCGGAGGAGCGCTTCGAGGTGGACGGTGCCACCGTCCCCGAGGTGCGCTACGCGATGGGACTCCCCCGCTGAGCTCACCTCTGCCGGGGGATCCTGCCCAGCGCCCGCACCGCCGCCTCGGCCAGGGCCGGATGCGCCAGGGCCTCGTTGAGTACGGGTCTGGCCCGGGTGTCGCCCAGCGCGCCCAGGCCGTCCACGCAGGCGAGGGCGACGCGGCGGTACGGGTCGTACGGGCTCAGCCGGCGCCGGAGCGTGGTGATGAGTGCGGGCACCGCCTCCGGGGCGCGCAGCTCGACCAGGAGCCGCACGGGGTGCAGGGCGTAGGCGACGCGCAGTTCGTTCGTGGCGAGGGCGGCGGCGGCGCGGGCGGTGCGCGGGTCGCCGAGCCGGGCGAGCGCGAGGGCCGCGGAGGCGCAGCGCGGCGGATCACGGTGGTTGAGCAGCAGCACCAGCGCCTCGAAGGCCCTTCGGTCCCGGGCGAGTCCCAGCCGGAACGCGGCCAGTTCCCGCGCCCAGAGGGGCCGGCCGGGTTCGGTCAGCACCGCGGCCAGGGCGTCGAGGTCGCCGGTCGCCACGAGCCGCTCGAACGCGGGCGTCGCCCCCGACTCCTGCCGTAAGCGCTCCGTGAGTGATCGCAACTCTTCGTCCATGTCCGAGAGATTAGGCGGGCCGCGGGCGGCGCGGGACGTACATCACAAACAGGGGGGCTGGCGCGCTCGTTACCCACCAGTTAGGCTCAGACGAGCGAGTTACCCACTCGCGTGCTCACGGAGGTCTGGTGACGCGGCCACCGTGAGAGCAGTCGGTTCGGTACGTCAGGTACCGCAGGACGACTCGGCCCCGGGACAGGGCCGGTCGGACCGCCGATCCCCCTCGGGCGTGCTGCACGCCCGCGGAGACGGCATCCGGGCGTGTGCGCATCGCAGCCCGGCCCACACCCGCATCTCGCACGTACCCGGTGCGCCCGGGGCCCCGCTGTCGCCGGGCCGTGTCCGGCGCAGCCGGGGCGTGTTCCCCGTCGTCACCCTCATCCTGGAGTCCCGCGATGGCCACTCCCCTTTCCGCCTCGTCCCCGTCCCCGCTGCGCACCGTCGCCGTCGTCGGCCTCGGCACGATGGGCACCGGCATCGCCGAGGTCCTCGCCCAGGCCGGCCGCGAGGTCGTCGGCATCGACATCAGCGAGGCCCAGGCCGCCAGGTGCGTCGCCGCCCTGGAGGCCTCCACGGCCCGCGGCGTCAGGCGCGGACGGCTCACCGAGCAGGACCGCGCCGGCATCCTGGCACGGGTCCGCACCTCCGCCGACCTGCGGGCCGCGGCCGAAGCCGACCTGGTCATCGAGGTGGCGCCGGAGTCGTACGAGGTCAAGCAGCAGATCTTCCGGGAGCTCGACGGGATCGTGCGCCCGGAGACGATCCTGGCGACCGGCACCAACGCCCTGTCCGTGACGCGGCTGGCCGCCGACTCGGCGCGACCCGAGCGCGTGCTGGGCCTGCACTTCTTCAACCCGGCCCCGGCGATGCGCCTGGTCGAGGTCGTCTCCTCGGTGCTGACCGCACCGGCCGCCGTCAGCGCGGTCACCGACCTCGCGCTCGACCTGGGCAAGGAGCCCGTCGCGGTCGGCGACCGCCCCGGATTCGTCGCCGACGGCCTGCTGTTCGGGTACCTCAACCAGGCCGCCGCGATGTACGAGGCGAAGTACGCCTCGCGCGAGGACATCGACTCCGCGATGCGGCTGGGCTGCGGGCTGCCCATGGGCCCGCTGGCGCTGCTCGACCTGATCGGCGTGGACACCGCGCGCACGGTGCTGGAGGCCATGTACGCCGAGTCCCGCGACCGGCTGCACGCCCCCGCGCCGATCCTGAAGCAGCTGAGCGAGGCCGGTCTGACGGGCCGCAAGGCGGGGCGCGGTTTCTACACCTACGAGGAGCCCGGCAGCGGCACGGTCGTGCGGGACGCCCTGACACCGCTGGAGGGCGGCGACCTGGTCGCCGGCCGTCCCGTCGGTTCGGTGGGCGTCGCGGGCTCGGGCACCATGGCCTCGGGCATCGCCGAGGTCTTCGCCAAGGCCGGCTACCACGTCGTGCTGGCCGCCCGCAGCGAGGAGAAGGCCCGGACCGCCAGGGCGCGGATCGGCAAGTCCCTGTCCCGTTCGGTCGACAAGGGCCGGATGACCGCGGAGGCCGCCGCCGAGACCCTGGACCGCATCACGGCCACGGGCACGTACGACGACTTCGCCGGCGTCGACCTGGCCGTGGAGGCGGTCGCCGAGGACCTCGAGGTCAAGCAACAGCTGTTCGCCGCGCTGGACAAGGTGTGCAAGCCGGGCGCGATCCTGGCGACCACCACCTCGTCCCTGCCGGTCGTCGCCTGTGCCCGGGCCACCTCTCGCCCGCAGGACGTGATCGGCATGCACTTCTTCAACCCGGCGCCGGCCATGAAGCTGGTCGAGGTCGTCCGGACCGTGCTGACCGCCGACGACGTCCACGCGACGGTCCGCGAGGTGTGCGGGCGGATCCGCAAGCATCCCGTCGACTGCGGCGACCGCGCGGGCTTCATCGTGAACGCGCTGCTGTTCCCGTACCTCAACAACGCGATCAAGATGGTCCAGGAGCACTACGCCTCCCTCGACGACATCGACGCGGCGATGAAGCTGGGCGGCGGCTACCCGATGGGTCCGTTCGAACTGCTGGACGTCGTCGGGCTCGACGTCTCGCTCGCCATCGAGAAGGTCCTGCACCGCGAGTTCCGCGACCCGGGCCTCGCCCCGGCGCCTCTGCTGGAGCACCTGGTGGCCGCGGGCTGCCTCGGCCGCAAGACCGGCCGTGGCTTCCGCGAATATGCCAAGCGCTGAGCGTCCCGGCGACCGGTTCCGGTCCGGCTCCGAGTGGGGCGGCCTGCTCGGCCCGGACCGGTTCCCCCCGCCCTCCGGAGGCGGAGCACCTCATGCGCACCGAGCTGCGCACATGCAGTACGTTCAGGGCATGTCCCAGCCCGCCAAGTCCTCACGTACACCCGCCACGGCCGACGCGCCGGAGAGTGCCGCGGGCTCCCGCGCCGCCGCCCAGCGGCTCAAGATGCGCCGGGAACTGGCGGCCGCCGCGATGGAGCTGTTCGCGACCAAGGGGTACGAGGCGACCACCGTCGACGAGATCGCGGCGCAGGCCGGGGTCGCGCGCCGCACCTTCTTCCGCCACTTCCGCTCCAAGGAAGAGGCGATCTTCCCCGACCACGACGACACCCTGATCCGCGCCGAGGCGGTGCTCAACGCCGCGCCGGCGCACGAGCATCCGCTCGACACGGTGTGCCGCGGGATCAAGGAAGTGATGAAGATGTACGCGGCCCGGCCGGAGATCTCGGTCGCCCGCTACAAGCTGACGCGCGAGGTGCCCACCCTGCGCGAGGCGGAGATCGCGTCGGTGGCCCGCTACGAGCGCCTGTTCACCCGCTACCTCCTCGGCCACTTCGACGAGCGCGCGCACGCCGACGACGCCAACGACGACCCGCTGCTGGCGGAGGTCGCCGCGTCCGCGGTCGTCACCGCGCACAACCACGTCCTGCGGCGCTGGCTCCGGGCCGGCGGCCAGGGCGACGTGGAGACGCAGCTGGACCACGCCTTCGCCATCGTGCGCAAGACCTTCGGGACGGGTATCGGCGCGGGCCGCTCCACGGAGCCGCAGCCGGCCCCCGCCGCGGTCTCCGCGCAGGGCGAGGTCCTGGTCACCGTGGCCCGTACCGACGCGCCGCTGGACGAGGTCATGCGGACCATCGAGCAGGCTCTGAAGGAGCGCTGAGCGCCTCCTCCTCCCGCCTCTCCCGCTGTGATGACGGCCACCCCCCGGGGTGGCCGTTTTGGCATGTCAGGGGCCGTTTTGCAGGCCCTCGGACGGCCCGTTCGATCGATCATCGCTCACCTGTCACGTAAAGAATGCACCGGAGAGCAAGTTCTGGCACTCAGTGCCTTGCGGGGTGACACGCGGTGTCATACGTTGAAGAGGTCCGGGCGATGTCCCAGCAAGCCCAGCGCCTGCTCGCCCGGACGCCTGCGTCACAGGCACCCTCCCGCGCCACCAGCGCTGCCGAATAGCACCACCGCCGAACCGACGGCACACCCCCGACCCTCAGCAGCACCGACGTAACCATCGGCGCCCCTCCCTCAGGGCGCTCACCGCCGGAGGCAACACCGTGACCGTGAAGGACATCCTGGCCGCGATCCAGTCGCCCGACTCCACGTCGGAGGACTTCGCCGCCCTCCCGCTCCCCGAGTCGTACCGCGCGATCACCGTGCACAAGGACGAGACGGAGATGTTCGCCGGGCTCGCCACGCGCGACAAGGACCCCCGCAAGTCGATCCACCTGGACGAGGTGCCGCTGCCCGAACTCGGCCCGGGCGAGGCCCTGGTGGCCGTCATGGCCTCGTCGGTCAACTACAACTCGGTGTGGACCTCGATCTTCGAGCCGCTGTCGACGTTCGGCTTCCTGGAGCGCTACGGCCGCACCAGCGAGCTGGCCAAGCGCCACGACCTGCCGTACCACATCATCGGCTCCGACCTCGCGGGCGTCGTCCTGCGCACCGGCCCGGGCGTCAACGCCTGGCAGCCCGGTGACGAGGTCGTGGCGCACTGCCTGTCCGTCGAGCTGGAGTCCAGCGACGGCCACAACGACACGATGCTCGACCCGGAGCAGCGCATCTGGGGCTTCGAGACCAACTTCGGCGGCCTCGCCGAGATCGCCCTGGTCAAGTCCAACCAGCTGATGCCCAAGCCGGACCACCTGAGCTGGGAGGAGGCCGCGGCGCCCGGTCTGGTGAACTCCACCGCCTACCGGCAGCTGGTCTCCCGCAACGGCGCCGGGATGAAGCAGGGCGACAACGTCCTGATCTGGGGCGCGAGCGGCGGACTCGGCAGCTACGCCACCCAGTTCGCGCTGGCCGGCGGCGCCACCCCCATCTGTGTGGTGTCCTCGCCGCAGAAGGCGGAGATCTGCCGGGCGATGGGCGCCGAGGCGATCATCGACCGCAACGCCGAGGACTACAAGTTCTGGAAGGACGAGAACACCCAGGACCCCAGGGAGTGGAAGCGCTTCGGCAAGCGCATCCGCGAGCTCACCGGCGGCGAGGACATCGACATCGTCTTCGAGCACCCCGGACGCGAGACCTTCGGCGCGAGCGTCTTCGTCACCCGCAAGGGCGGCACCATCACCACCTGCGCCTCCACCTCGGGCTACATGCACGAGTACGACAACCGCTACCTGTGGATGTCCCTGAAGCGGATCATCGGCTCGCACTTCGCCAACTACCGCGAGGCCTGGGAGGCCAACCGGCTCATCGCCAAGGGCAAGATCCACCCGACCCTGTCGAAGGCGTACTCCCTGGAGGACACCGGCCAGGCCACGTACGACGTGCACCGCAACCTCCACCAGGGCAAGGTCGGCGTGCTGTGCATGGCCCCCGAGGAGGGGCTGGGCGTGCGCGACGCGGAGAAGCGCGCGAAGCACATCGACGCGATCAACCGCTTCCGGAACGTCTGAAGGCAGCGGAGGCCATAGATGACTGAGCGTCAGCCCGCCGAGGGCAAGCGGGAGAAGGACCGGCCGTGGCTCATGCGGACCTACGCCGGGCACTCCACGGCCGAGGCGTCCAACGAGCTGTACCGGCGCAACCTCGCCAAGGGCCAGACGGGTCTGTCGGTGGCGTTCGACCTGCCGACGCAGACCGGCTACGACTCCGACCACATCCTCGCGCGCGGCGAGGTGGGCCGGGTCGGCGTGCCGATCGCGCACGTCGGTGACATGCGCCGGCTGTTCCAGGACATCCCCCTGGAGCAGATGAACACCTCGATGACCATCAACGCCACGGCCATGTGGCTGCTGGCGCTCTACCAGGTCGTCGCCGAGGAGCAGGGTGCCGACATCACCAAGCTCCAGGGCACGACCCAGAACGACATCGTCAAGGAGTACCTGTCCCGGGGGACGCACGTCTTCCCGCCCGGGCCCTCGCTCCGCCTGACGACGGACATGATCGCGTACACGGTCTCCCGCATGCCGAAGTGGAACCCGATCAACATCTGCAGCTACCACCTGCAGGAGGCGGGCGCCACGCCGGTCCAGGAGATCGCGTACGCGATGTCCACCGCCATCGCCGTCCTGGACGCCGTGCGCGACTCCGGCCAGGTGCCGCCGGAGCGCATGGGTGACGTGGTGGCCCGTATCTCCTTCTTCGTGAACGCGGGCGTCCGCTTCGTCGAGGAGATGTGCAAGATGCGGGCGTTCGGCCGCATCTGGGACCGGATCACCCGCGAGCGCTACGGCATCGAGAACCCCAAGCAGCGCCGCTTCCGCTACGGCGTCCAGGTCAACTCCCTGGGCCTGACGGAGGCGCAGCCGGAGAACAACGTCCAGCGGATCGTGCTGGAGATGCTGGCCGTGACGCTCTCCAAGGACGCCCGCGCCCGCGCCGTGCAACTGCCCGCCTGGAACGAGGCCCTCGGCCTGCCCCGCCCCTGGGACCAGCAGTGGTCGCTGCGCATCCAGCAGGTGCTGGCGTACGAGAGCGACCTGCTGGAGTACGAGGACATCTTCGAGGGCTCGAAGGTGATCGAGGAGAAGGTGCAGGGCCTGGTCGAGGCGTCGCTCGCCGAGATGGAACGCATCGAGGAGATGGGCGGCGCGATGGCGGCCGTCGAGTCCGGCTACCTCAAGTCGCAGCTGGTCGCCTCGCACGCCGAGCGCCGGGGCCGGATCGAGTCCGGCCGGGAGAAGATCGTCGGCGTCAACATCTTCGAGGGCACCGAGCCCAACCCGCTCACCGCCGACCTGGACACCGCGATCCAGACGGTGGACCCGGCGGTCGAGGCCCGCGTCATCGACGCGCTGCAGCGCTGGCGCGACAGCCGCTACCAGCCTCCCTTCAACCACCCGCGGCCCTGCAAGGCCCTGGAGCGGCTGAAGGAGGCCGCGCGCGGCAACGAGAACCTCATGGAGGCCACCCTGGAGTGCGCCCGCGCCGGCGCCACGACCGGCGAGTGGGCGGGGGCGCTGCGCGAGGTGTTCGGCGAGTTCCGTGCGCCCACGGGCGTCTCGTCCGCGCCGGTGGCCGTCCCGGTCGAGGAGGGCAGCACGCTGGCCCTGGTCCGCCGGAAGGTGGATCTCACCGCCGGGGACCTGGGCGTGGGCAAGCTGCGCTTCCTGGTCGGCAAGCCGGGCCTGGACGGGCACTCCAACGGCGCCGAGCAGATCGCGGTGCGCGCGCGGGACGCCGGCTTCGAGGTGGTCTACCAGGGCATCCGGCTGACGCCGGAGCAGATCGTGGACGCGGCCCTCGCGGAGGACGTGCACGCGGTCGGCCTGTCCATCCTGTCCGGCTCGCACGCCCAGCTGGTCCCGGACGTCCTCGAACGGCTCCGTGTGGCCGGTGCCACAGATATACCGGTGATCGCCGGTGGCATCATCCCGAATGGTGACGCCGAGCAGCTCAGGGAAGCCGGAGTGGCCGCGGTCTTCACCCCGAAGGACTTCGACATCACCGGAATCATCGGCCGCATCGTCGACGAGATCCGGAAAGCGAACAAGCTCGACCCCCTGGAGGTCCCCGCATGACCACGGTCAACCGCCTTCGCCCCCGGCGTTCCTGCCTGGCGGTACCGGGCTCGAACCCGCGCTTCCTGGAGAAGGCCCAGGGCCTCCCGGCCGACCAGGTCTTCCTCGACCTGGAGGACGCCTGCGCCCCGCTGGCCAAGCCCGAGGCGCGGCACACCATCGTCAAGTTCCTGAACGAGGGCGACTGGACGGGCAAGACGCGCGTGGTCCGGGTCAACGACTGGACGACCGAGTGGACGTACCGCGACGTCGTCACGGTCGTCGAGGGCGCCGGCCCCAACCTCGACTGCATCATGCTGCCGAAGGTCCAGGACGCCCGGCAGATCGTCGCCCTGGACCTGCTGCTGACGCAGATCGAGAAGACGATGGGCTTCGAGGTCGGCCGCATCGGCATCGAGGCGCAGATCGAGAACGCGCAGGGCCTGAACAACGTCAACGAGATCGCGCAGGCCAGCCCGCGTGTCGAGACCATCATCTTCGGCCCGGCCGACTTCATGGCCTCCATCAACATGAAGTCGCTGGTCGTCGGCGAGCAGCCGCCCGGCTACCCGGCGGACGCCTACCACTACATCCTGATGAAGATCCTGATGGCCGCCCGCGCCAACAACCTCCAGGCGATCGACGGTCCCTACCTGCAGATCCGCAACGTGGAGGGCTACCGCGAGGTCGCGCAGCGCGCCGCCGCCCTGGGCTTCGACGGCAAGTGGGTGCTGCACCCGGGCCAGGTCGAGGCGTCGAACGAGATCTTCTCGCCGTCGCAGGAGGACTACGACCACGCCGAGCTGATCCTGGACGCGTACGACTACTACACGTCCGAGGCGGGCGGCAAGAAGGGCTCGGCGATGCTCGGCGACGAGATGATCGACGAGGCCAGCCGCAAGATGGCCCTGGTCGTCTCCGGCAAGGGACGCGCCGCCGGCATGCAGCGCACCAGCAAGTTCGAGATCCCCACCGACTAGAGAGGCGCTGAGCGCGATGCAGTTCGGGCGCACCTACGAGGAGTTCGAGGTCGGGGCGACGTACAAGCACTGGCCGGGCAAGACGGTCACGGAGTACGACGACCACCTGTTCTGTCTCCTCACCATGAACCACCACCCGCTCCACATGGACACGAACTATGCGGAGAAGACGACGGACTTCGGCAAGAACGTCGTCGTCGGGAACTACATCTACTCCCTCCTGCTCGGCATGTCCGTGCCGGACATCTCCGGCAAGGCCATCGCCAACCTGGAGATCGAGTCGCTCAAGCACGTGGCGCCGACCTTCCACGGCGACACGGTCTACGGCCAGACGACCGTGCTCGACAAGTGGCCCTCGAAGTCGAAGAACGACCGCGGCATCGTCTACGTCGAGACCAAGGGCTACAAGCAGGACGGCACGCTGGTCTGCGTGTTCCGCCGCAAGGTGATGGTGCCGACCGAGACGTACATCAAGGAGCGCGGCGGCGAGCAGCCCGGCCGCCCGGAGCTGCGAGAGCAGGAGAAGTAGTCATGGCGCGACTCGCCCAGACCGCCGGTCTGACGGACGTCCAGCAGGAGATCCTGTCCACCGTCCGGGACTTCGTGGACAAGGAGATCATCCCGGTCGCCACGGAACTGGAGCACCGCGACGAGTACCCGCAGCAGATCGTCGACGGGCTGAAGGAGTTGGGCCTGTTCGGCCTGATGATCCCCGAGGAGTACGGGGGCCTCGGCGAGTCGCTCCTGACGTACGCGCTGTGCGTGGAGGAGATCGCCCGCGGGTGGATGTCGGTGTCCGGCATCATCAACACCCACTTCATCGTGGCGTACATGCTCAAGCAGCACGGCACGCAGGAGCAGAAGGACCACTTCCTGCCGCGGATGGCGGCCGGCGACATCCGGGGCGCGTTCTCCATGTCGGAGCCGGCCCTCGGCTCCGACGTGTCGGCGATCACCTCGAAGGCGGTGAAGGACGGCGACGAGTACGTCCTGAACGGCCAGAAGATGTGGCTGACGAACGGCGGGACGTCGTCCCTCGTGGCCGTTCTGGTCAGAAGTGACGAAGGTCACCCCGAGGGCACCGCACCCCACAGGTCGATGACGACCTTCCTCGTCGAGAAGGAGCCAGGCTTCGGCGAGGTCCGTCCCGGCCTCACCATCCCCGGGAAGATCGACAAGATGGGCTACAAGGGTGTCGACACCACCGAGCTCATCATGGATGGCCTGCGCATTCCCGCGGATCGCGTGCTCGGCGGGGTCACCGGGCGCGGCTTCTACCAGATGATGGACGGCGTCGAGGTCGGCCGTGTCAACGTCGCCGCGCGTGGCTGCGGCGTCGCTCAGCGTGCGTTCGAACTGGGGGTCCAGTACGCCCAGCAGCGCCACACCTTCGGCAAGCCGATCGCCCAGCACCAGGCGATCCAGTTCAAGCTGGCCGAGATGGCTACCAAGGTCGAGGCCGCTCATGCCATGATGGTGAACGCTGCACGCAAAAAGGACTCCGGGGAGCGAAACGACCTCGAGGCCGGGATGGCGAAGTACCTCGCCTCCGAGTACTGCAAGGAGGTCGTCGAGGACGCCTTCCGGATCCACGGCGGCTACGGCTTCTCCAAGGAGTACGAGATCGAGCGCCTCTACCGTGAGGCGCCGATGCTGCTGATCGGTGAAGGCACTGCCGAGATCCAGAAAATGATCATCGGCAGGCGACTGCTCGAAGAGTATCGATTCCAGGGCTAGATGTCCGGATACGGGGTGTTTTCTTGGAGAAGAAGATCACACCCCGTTCGCACTCCTCGGCGTCCGACTCGGTTGCCTGGCTTACCCAGTTAGGGCTCCGAGCCGCTACGATCGCCGGAAAGCCGCCGTCCCCCGTCAGAGTGCGGCATCATCCGCTACGAAGGTCATCCATGCCCCACAGCCAAACCTCTGCATCTCGCGACAGCCGGGCCGGCGTACGCCTCGCGCGCGGAGCATCGCCGTGGCTCCTTCCGACCGTCGCCACCGCAGCCCTCAGCCTGGCCCGCGCCCGCCGCTCCGGCGCGGCGAAGGCCGTAGCCGTTCCCGCCACCGCGCTCGCGGCGGGGATGCTGTGGTTCTTCCGCGACCCCGAGCGCGAGATCGCCCAGGGCCGGGTCATCTCGCCCGCCGACGGTGTGGTGCAGAGCATCATGCCGTGGAAGGACGGCCGCACCCGCGTCGCGATCTTCATGAGCCCGCTCAACGTCCACGTCAACCGCGCGCCGCTGGCCGGCACGGTGACGTCGGTCGAGCACATCCCCGGTGGCTTCGTTCCCGCTTTCAACAAGGAGAGCGAGAACAACGAGCGTGTCGTGTGGCACTTCGACACGGAGCTCGGTGACATCGAGATGATCCAGATCGCCGGCGCGGTCGCCCGCCGCATCGTCC
Source organism: Streptomyces sp. NPDC058741 (assembly GCF_042746715.1). Lineage (NCBI taxonomy): Bacteria > Bacillati > Actinomycetota > Actinomycetes > Kitasatosporales > Streptomycetaceae > Streptomyces > Streptomyces sp. NPDC058741. The sequence continues at coordinate 25,093 of NZ_JBHYQH010000009.1, forward strand.
CCTACGTGCCCGAGGGCACCAAGGTCGAGCAGGGGGAGCGGATCGGTCTGATCCGCTTCGGCTCGCGTGTCGACCTCTACCTGCCCGAAGGCGTGGAGGTGGCAGTCGAGGTCGGTCAGAAGACCGTGGCTGGGGTGACTCGCATTGACCGTGACTGATCCGGATACCAAGGCCGGCTGGGGGCCGGACGCCGACGAGGTCGACGAAGAAGAGGAGATGCCCCTCTCGCTGCGCCTGTCGATAGCGGACACTCTGACGCTCGGCAACGCCACGTGCGGCTTCATGGCGGTGTACTTCACCACCACGGGCATCCTGATCCCGCACCTCACGGGCAGCCAGGAGACCGGCATGGCCCGCCACAGCGCGGCCACCGCGGTCATCCTGATGCTCTGCGCGGCGGTATTCGACCTGTTCGACGGCCTGGTGGCGCGCAAGCTGCGCTCCTCCCCCATGGGCGCCGAGCTGGACAACCTGTCCGACCTGATCAGCTTCGGCCTGGCGCCGGCCTACTTCGTGCTCGTCTACGGCATGGTCGCCGACGACGCGCACCAGCGGGTGGCCGCGGTCGGGGCGATCGTGGTGCTGCTGGCGGTGGTGCTGCGGCTTGCCCGGTTCTCGTGCGTCACGGTCAAGGACGGCACCTTCCAGGGCATGCCGTCGCCGTTCGGCGCGCTGACGGTGGTGTCGATCGTGCTGCTGGAGCTGCCCTTCGTGGCGACGCTCCTGGCGATCCTGGGGACGGCGTGGCTCATGGTGAGCCGCGTGGAGTACCCCAAGCCGCGGGGGCGGCTCGCGATCGCGATGCTGTCGTGGATCGTGCTGAGCATGGGCCTGCTGGCGGCCTGGGCCTTCGAAGCGCCGAGCGGGCAGTTGCTGCTCCAGACGGGCTGCGCGCTGCAGCTGGTCATGGGGGCCGTGATCCCGCTGTTCGCGACGGCCCGGCGGGTGAACAACTTCCGCGGCAACCGGCGGGAGGCACGGGCAGCCCAGCTGCCGTGACCTCGCCGTATCCCTGACGGGTGTGGCCCGGGCCTTCACGGCCCGGGCCACACCCGTTTCGCGTTCAAGAGCACCCTCTCCGCGACGCGCATCCCGCCGAGCAGCCGGTCTGGTGCCCGATCCTCTCGCGGCCCTTCGCCCATGGGAGAAGAGTCCGTGGGCCGAACCCGGGCGCGGTGGTGCGGTGCACCCACCGGGGGCCGCCCGGCCGGTTCAGGTCAGGAAGTCCCGCGCGATCCGCTCCGCGACGCGTTCCAGGATCGGGCCCGCCTCCGCGATGCACTTCGCCACGTCCGGCTCGGCGTCCGTCAGGGGGTAGGCGCGGCGGAATCCGGCCCGGCCGAGCGTCTCGGGGGGCAGGGCGAGGCGGCCGCAGACCGCGACGACGTCCTTGCCCGCGGCGCGGGCCGCCGCGGCGACGCCCGCCGGGGCCTTGCCGTGCAGGGTCTGCCCGTCGAGCGAGCCCTCGCCGGTGATGACCAGGTCGGCGCGGTCCAGGGCCGGGGCGAAGCCCAGCACGTCGAGCATCACCTCGATGCCGGGGCGGAACCGCGCGCCCAGCAGCAGCGCGCCGTAGCCGACGCCGCCGGCGGCTCCCGCGCCCGGCGCCTCGGCGTACTCGGCGGCCTGCGGGCCGACCGCGTCCTCCAGCACCTCGGCGAAGTGCGTGAGGGCGGCGTCCAGGGCCGCCACGTCGTCCGGAGAGGCGCCCTTCTGCGGCCCGTACACCGCCGGGGCGCCCTTCGGGCCGGTCAGCGGGTTGTCCACGTCGCTCGCGAGCACCAGCTCGACCTCGGTCAGGCGCGGGTCGAGACCGGACAGATCCGCGCTGGCCAGTGCGGCGAGGCCGCCGCCGCCCGGGGGCACCGGCTCCCCGTCCGCGCCCAGGAACCTCGCGCCCAGCGCCGACAGCATCCCGGCGCCGCCGTCCGTGGTGGCACTGCCGCCGACCCCGAAGACGATCATGCGGGCGCCCGCGTCCAGAGCGGCCCGCAGCACCTCGCCGGAGCCGTACGTGGAGGCGGTGAGCGGTGCGAGGACGCCGGCGGGCAGCCGCTGGAGTCCGCTGGCCTCGGCCATCTCCACGACCGCGGTGCCCTCGCGCAGCGCGTACGCCGCCGTCACCTCGTCCCCGAGGGGGCCGGCGACCCGGACCTCACGGCGTTCGAACCCGGCCGCGACCGCCGCGGCCACGGTCCCGTCGCCGCCGTCGGCCACGGGCAGCGCCTCGACCTCCAGGGCCGGCAGGACCCGGCGCAGCCCGGACATCACCCGCTCGGCGACCTCCACGGCCGTCAGGGACCCCTTGAACTTGTCCGCGGCGACGAGCACCCGCTGTGACTTCCGGGCCCCGCTCACTGCAGCGTCCGCCACTTGCACTCCCCTTGCTCTCCGGGCCCTCACGCATGTCAGGGCCAGTCGCGCCGCTGTGACCTTAACCGGAGGACGCCCCCGCGTCAGCCCGCGCCCACCCCGTGGACCGGTGCCGCCGGGAGGCTCACGCCGCGAAACGGGTACGCCGTAACCATGACCCTCGCACGCACCGGGACAGACCTCGCGGACCGCATCCTCGGCGGCTGGCAGGGCCGCATCGCGGGAAACATGCTCGGCAAGCCCGTGGAGCAGGGCGAGGTCTGGACGCGCGACCGCATCGACCGCTATCTGCGGCAGGCCGCGGCCCTCCCCCTGACCGACTACCTGCCGGAGCCGCTCACCGAGAGTGACCGCTTCGAGCTGCGCCCCGAGTGGCGCCAGTGCGTGCGCGGCCGCATCCACGGCAGCTGCCGTGACGACGACGTCGACTACGCGGTCCTCGGCCTCGACCTGCTGGAGACGCACGGTTTCGGCTTCAGCACGGAGCAGGTCGGAGACCTGTGGCTGCTGCGGCTGCCGTATCTGCAGACCTTCACGGCGGAGCGGGCCGCGTACCGCAACCTCGCGAACGGGCTGAAGCCGCCGCTGACCGCCACGTACGACAACCCCTGCCAGGAGTGGATCGGCGCGCTCATCCGCGCCGACGTCCACGGCTGGACCTCCCCGGGCGCCCCGCGGCGCGCCGCCTCGCTGGCCCGCCGGGACGCGGTGCTGTCGCACACCGGCAACGGGGTGTACGGCGCGATGTGGGCGGCGGCGCTGATCGCGGCGGCGTTCACGGCGCCCACCGTGCGGCACGCCGTCGACGAGGCCCTCGCCGTGATCCCGGCGAGCAGCCGCCTGGCCCGCACGGTCCGCCGGGTGGTGTCGCTGCACGACACCCGCATGTCCTGGGAGGACACTCTCGGCACGGTCGCCGAGGAGACGGCCGGCACGGGGTGGATCCACACCGTCCCGAACGCGGCCGTGCTGACCGCCGGTCTGCTCTGGGGCGACGGCGACTTCACCCGCACCATCACGCTGACGGTCCGCGGCGGTCTGGACACCGATTCCAACGGCGCGACCGCCGGCTCGGTGGCGGGGGTGTTCGGCGGGGCGGCGGCCATCCCGGACCAGTGGACCCGGCCGCTGGAGGACACGGTGCGCAGCGCGGTGTTCGGCTTCGACGGGGTGCGGATCAGCGAGCTGGCGGAGCGGACGGTGCGGCTGGCGGAGTCGGACGCGTGGACCCGCCTCCCGCGGCGCCGGTGACCGACGCGAATCCACCGCAAACGCCACCGGCGCGGGGTCTTGATCGGCACAACGAGTTCATGCCCGAGTACGTGGAACTCGACCTGGCCGAAGCCACCGTCCGTGTGGAACTGGCCGATTTCGGCGAGCCGTTGACGCCATCCGGCCTGCCCGAGCAGTTCGGCTCCCCGAGCGCGGCGGCGTCCGGGTCGGGCCGTGTGACCTCGCTCGCCGCCGACGGCCTGCGCCCGCTCCGGCCGCTCCTCGACGAGGTGCACACGGCGGTCTCCGGCGCCCAGGAACCGCCCGAGTCGTTCACCGTCGAGTTCGGCGTGGAGGTGCGCAAGGACCTCAAGCTCGGCATCGTGAGCGCGGGTGGCAAAGCCACGATGACGGTGTCGGCCACCTGGCGGCTGCCCGGTTCCGCCGGAGCGTAGGTGAGCTGGTTCAGACGGGCCCAGGGGCCCCCGCCGGTCGTGTCCGTGCACGCGCGCGGCCGCCCGTCGGCACGGCCCCGCCGGAGCTGCTGCGCGGTCTCACGGGTCAGGAGCGGCCGGCGGGGCCTTCGGGCGGCTGAGGGGGTTCCGGGCGGGGGTGCCGCGGGGTGGCTCTCAGGACGGGAAGAGTGTCGCTCCCCGTTCGAAGTCCAGCAGGCGCTGCTTGCGCTCCAGGCCGCCGCCGTAGCCCGTGAGGCCGCCGTTCGCTCCGATGACGCGGTGGCAGGGGACGATGATGCCGACGGGGTTGCGTCCGTTGGCGAGGCCGACCGCGCGGGAGGCGGTGGGGGTGCCGAGGGCGTCGGCCAGCCGGCCGTAGGTGCGGGTCTCGCCGTAGGGGATGCGGCGGAGTTCGTCCCAGACGGCGCGCTGGAACGGGGTGCCGTGCAGGCGCAGTGCGACGGTGAACTCCGTGAGGTCGCCGGCGAAGTAGGCCTCGAGCTGCTCCTCGGCCTCCGCGAAGAGGGTGTCGTCGCGCGGGCCGAAGGCCTCCTCCGGCGGGCGGTGGCGCTGGCCGGTCATGTAGAGGCCGCACAGCACCCCGTCGTCGGCGACGAGGGTGAGGGGGCCGTAGGGGCTGTCGGTCACGGTGTGCTGCTTCATGAACGTCCTCGGACGGGAAGGAAGTTGATCGGGTGGCTGTCGGTCGCCCACAGGTACTGGACCGCGTAGGCCCGCCAGGGGCGCCAGGGCGCCGCGCGGGCGGTGAGCGCGGCCGGGGTCGAGGGCAGGTCCAGTGCGCGGGCGGCACGGCGGACGCCGAGGTCGGTGGGCAGGAAGGCGTCGGGGTCGCCGAGGGCGCGCATGGCGATGACGTCGGCGGTCCAGGGACCGAAGCCGGGCAGGGCGAGGAGCCGGGCGCGCGTCCGCGGCCAGTCGCTCTCCACGCCCAGGTGCAGATCGCCCTCGGCGAGGGCGCGGACCAGGGTGGTGAAGGTGGCGCGGCGGGTGCGGGGCATCGCCAGGGACGCGGGGTCGAGGGCGGCGAGGGCCGCGGGGGCCGGGAAGAGGTGGGTGAGGCCGCCCTCGGGGTCGTCGACCGGTTCGCCGTGCGCGGTGACCAGGCGGGCCGCGTGGGTGCGGGCGGCGGCGGTGGAGACCTGCTGGCCGAGCACCGCCCGGACGGCGAACTCCGCCTCGTCCACCGTGCGCGGCACCCGCCGCCCGGGCGCCTTGCCGACCAGCGGCGCCAGCGCGGGGTCCGTGCGCAGCTGGTCGTCGACGGCGACCGGGTCGGCGTCCAGGTCGAGCAGCCGGCGGCAGCGGCTGATGGCGACGGTCAGGTCGCGCAGGTCGCTCAGGGTGAGGCGGCAGGCGATGTGGTCGGGGCGCGGGGTGAGGGCCGCGATGCCGTGGCCGTAGGGGAGGCGCAGCGTGCGCCGGTAGGAGCCGTCCCGCCACTCCTCCACGCCGGGGACGGCCGTCGCGGCGAGGTGGCCGAAGAGGTTGTCGGGGTTGAGCGGGGCGCGGAACGGCAGTCGCAGGGTGAGCGCCCCGGGGGTGCTCGCGCCCTGCCGCTTCGGGGCGCGGGCGCGCAGCTCGCTCGGCGAGAGGGCGAAGACCTCGCGGACGGTGTCGTTGAAGGTGCGGATGGAGGAGAAGCCGGCGGCGAAGGCGATGCGCGCCATCGGCAGGGAGGTCGTCTCGATGAGCAGCCGGGCGGTCCGGGAGCGCTGGGCGCGGGCGAGCGCGAGGGGCCCCGCGCCCAGTTCGGCCTGGAGCTGGCGCTCGATCTGCCGGGTGCTGTAGCCGAGCCGGGCGGCGAGTGCGGGCACGCCCTCGCGGTCCACGACGCCGTCGGCGATCAGCCGCATGGCGCGGGCCACCAGGTCGGCGCGCTGGCTCCACTCCGGGGAGCCGGGGCTGGTGTCGGGCCGGCAGCGCTTGCAGGCCCGGAACCCGGCCTGCTGGCAGGCCGCCGCGCTCGGGTGGAAGACCATGTTCTGCGGCTTGGGCGGCACGACCGGGCAGCTCGGACGGCAGTAGACGCCGGTCGTCAGGACGGCCGTGAAGAACCATCCGTCGAACCGTGCGTCCTTGGACTGAACAGCACGCACGCAGCGCTCGGTGTCGGTGTGCATTCCCGTCTGCATGGCTCCAGCATCGGGCAGGGGGCGGCGCGGGGCTGGCGAGAATCCGACAGGGACGTCCCGGGCCCCGCCGCCCCGCCGGGACAGATGAAGAATCATTCATCTGTTCGTGCGGGCCCGGTACGATGACGCCATGGGTCATGGAGCCGTCACCCCCGCGCAGGACGCCGCCGAGCGCGTACGCCTGGACGCGGGCAACGTCGCGAAGGTCGCCACCACGCTCCAGGCCCTGTCCACACCGTCCCGGCTGCTGATTCTCGCGCGGCTGCGGGAAGGGCCGCTGCCGGCGACGGAGCTGGCCACCGAGGTGGGCATGGAGCAGTCGGCCTGCTCGCACCAGCTGCGCCTGCTGCGCAACCTGGGCCTGGTGGTCGGCGAACGCCGGGGCCGGTCGGTGGTGTACGCGCTGCACGACCACCATGTCGCCGAGCTGCTCGACCAGGCGGTGTACCACGTGGAGCACCTGCGTCTGGGCCTCAGCGACGCCGCCGGCTGAGCGGCGGCGCTGCCTTGAGCGCCGTTGGCGCTACTCGGTGGCCGTGGACCGTCGTGAGGCCTCCATTGGCGGCCATCGAGTCGCGGATGCGGCGCGTCCTGGAGACCGGCAGGCCCCTGCTCGACCAGCAGACCACCGGCCGTACGGCCGGTGGCGTGCGGGACCGGGCCTACTCGGAGTCGTACCACCGCATCGAGGACACCGAGGGGCGGGTGCTGGGCCTGGCCATGGCCGTCCTGGACGTCACCGAGCGCCAGCACGCCGCCGCCGAGGTCGCGCAGGCGCGCCGGCACCTGTCGGTGATCGCCGACGCGGAGGTCCGGATCGGCACCACGCTGGACCTGGGGCAGACCGCCCGGGAACTGACCGACGTGGTCGTGCCGCACCTGGCGGACCTGGCCGCCGTGGACGTGCTGGAGTCGGTCGTGGCGCACGGCACGATCGCGCCCGTGTCGGGCGGCGCCCCCGCCGAGTTCCGGGCCCCGGCCGTCGCGGCCGGCTACCCCACCGACGCCCTGCACGCCGCCGACCCGGTGGGCGAGCTGGCCTCGTACGACTCGTCGCGGGTCATCACGCAGTGCGTCCGCAGTGCCCGCCCGGTCAAGATCGAGCGGGTGGACGCCGCGATGCTGCGTCGCCTGGCCCGGGACGAGCCCGCCGCCCGGGCCCTGCACGAGGCCGGGGCGCACTCCTACCTGGCACTGCCGCTGGTGGCCCGGGGCAAGGTGCTGGGCACGCTCTCGTTGTTCCGCACCGTCAACGAGCGCCCCTTCGACGACCAGGACCGGGTTCTCGCCTCGGAGCTCGCCGCGCGCCGCGATCTGCATCGACAACGCCCGCCTCTACGGGCGGGAACGCGGCACCGCCCTGACCCTGCAGCGCAGTCTGCTGCCCTCCGCGCCCGCCGAGCAGGACGGGCTCGACATCGCCGCACGGTACCGCCCGGCCCTCAGCGAGGTCGGCGGCGACTGGTACGACGTGCTGCCACTGGGCCCGGGACGCACCGGGCTCGTCGTGGGGGACGTCATGGGCAAGGGCGTCCAGGCCGCGGCGATCATGGGGCAGCTGAGCACGGCCACCCGGGCACTGGCCCGCCTCGACCTGCCGCCCGCCGAGCTGCTGCGGCACCTCGACGACATCACCGGCTCGCTCGGCGACACGATCGCCACATGTGTGTACGCGGTGTGCGACCTGCGGCGCGGCACCTGCGCGCTGTCCAGCGCCGGGCATCTGCCGCCGGTGCTGGCCGGGGCGGACGGCGGCGCCCGGCTCGTCGACGTGCCCGGCGGCGTCCCGCTGGGGGTGGGCGGCGTGGAGTTCGCCACCGTGGAGGTGGGCCTCACCCCGGGCTCCCTGCTCGCGCTGTACACCGACGGCCTGGTCGAGAGCCGCCGGGAGCCGCTCGACACCGGCCTCGCCACGCTGACCGCCCTCCTGGAGAGGGCCGGTCCCGATCTGCAGCGGACCGCCGACAGCCTGCTCGGCACCCTGAGCCCGGAGCCCGACGACGACGTGGCCCTGCTGCTGGTGCGCACCCGGAGGTGAACGGCCCGCAGCCCCGGGGCCGTGCCCGCACGGTGGCGGGTACGGCCCCGGGGCGCGGCTCAGGGCCGGAACGGGACCGGTCTCACGGGTTGCCCGGGGTCTGTTCGAAGGGTTGCCAGGCGTCCTCCTTGCGCACGGTGCACAGGGCCCAGATGACGAACCCGGAGATCGCGATCATCACGATCGCCCAGACCGGGTAGTACGGCAGGAAGAGGAAGTTGGCGATGATGACGAGGGCTGCGATGGCGACGCCGGCGACGCGCGCCCAGGTCGACGCCTGGAGCAGCCCGACACTGACGATCACGGCGACCACGCCCAGGGCCAGGTGGACCCAGCCCCAGCCGGTGAGGTCGAACTCGAAGACGTAGTTGGGTGTCGAGACGTAGACGTTGTCCTCGACGATGGCCGAGATGCCGCGCAGCACGCCCAGGATCCCGGCGATCATGAGCATGACGGCGGCGAAGGCCATCAGGCCGACGGCCCATTCGCGCTGCGCCCTGGAGGGCGTGTGCGTGGGATGTGTGGCGGTCATCCTGCTGCCTCGATTCTTCGGTGTCCGGCGCGCACCGCGGCCGGGGGTGCGGGTGAGGGGGTCGGAGGGTCAGGAGGTGGGTCCGGAACCGCTCAGCACCAGCTCCTTCGCCCTGCGGTACTCCTCGTCCGTGATGTCGCCGCGGGCGCGGATCTCGGACAGCCTGGCGAGTTCGTCGACACTGCTCGACCCCGTGCCGCCGCCCTTGGCGGTCTCCCGGATGTAGGTGTCGAGCGCGTCCTGCTGTGCGCGGGCCTGGGCGGTCTCGCGCCGGCCCATGTCCTTGCCGCGGGCGATGACGTAGACGAACACGCCCAGGAACGGCAGGACGATGCAGAACACCAGCCAGCCGGCCTTGCCCCAGCCGCTCAGGGTGTCGTCGCGGAAGATGTCGAAGACGACCCGGAAGAGCAGCACGAACCACATGATCCAGAGGAAGAACCACAGCATCGCCCAGAAGGCGCTCAGCAGCGGAAAGTCATAGGCCAGATAGGTCTGTGCGGTCATCTCACTCCTCCCGTCCCGGGCAGCCGCCCGGCCGTGGTTTCCCCGGCACCTCCAGCCTGCGCGGCACCCGCCCCGGCTGCTTCACCCGGGGCGGGTGAGCGTGGTGTCGGCGGCGGCCGTGGCGGTGGCGGCGAGGATCTCCAGGACGGTCAGCGCGAGCAGCGCCAGGCCGGCGACGAGGGCGACCGCGGCGACCGTGGTGTGGTTCCACAGGACGAGAGCGAGGGCGCCCACGCCGATGACGACGCCCGTGGTCCAGGAGCGGTGCTCCGCCAGGCCGCGTCCGGCGGCTCCGGTGCGCACGCCCGCCCGGGCCAGGCCGCGCCGGCGGCCGCGGTGCAAACGCCGGACGAACCCGCGCACGGCGCGGGCCGCCCGGCCGGGTCCGTAGAGGTACGCGGCCAGGGCGGTGATCACGGCGACCACGAGGAGGGTGCATCATCCGCGAGGGACCGAACCGGGACTTCTACCTCAAGAAGCGCGGCGAAGGCTGCAGACATGTCCAGGCCGTCATTGCCCTGGCGCGGCGTCGGGCGAGCGTTCTGTGGGCTCTCTTGCGCGACAACAGGGTGTTCACCCCGGAGCTGCCGGTCACGCAGGCGGCTTGACTTCGTCATCGAGGCTCCTGGAGGGCGGCGGCTCCCGGAGCGTCCCGGGGCGGCTCCCGACCCTCGGACCAGCGTCGCCGCGGCCGTCGTCCGCCGGGTCACCCTCGGCGGGTGATCCGTGACGGAGCCCGGGGCGGTGAGGTGGTGGCCAGAGCACACCGGGTGCCCGCGGGTCGGGCACAGGAAGGACCGAGAGACGCGAGAGATGAAGCCTCCAGCTGGCGCCCGCACCGGACAGGACCCCACGTCGCTCCGCCGGCGGCCGGGAGCGCGGCGGCGCGCGGCCGTCGTCGCGCTGGCGCGTCCCGCGCTCATCGCGGCCGGACTCGTCACCGTGTACTACCTGCTCCCCCTGGACGGGCATCACCTGACCCCCGGCGACACGACGGTGCTCGGGTGCGGGCTGCTGCTGGTCGTCGTGCTCTTCTGGTGGGAGGTGCGGGCCATCGTCGAGTCGCCCTATCCGCGCCTGAAGGCCGCCGAGGCCCTGGCCACGACGCTGTCGCTGTTCCTGCTGCTGTTCGCCAGCTCCTACTTCCTGGTGGAGCACACCACCCCGGGTTCCTTCAGCGAGCCGCTGAGCAAGACGGACTCCCTGTACTTCACCCTCACCACGTTCGCCACCGTCGGCTACGGCGACATCGTGGCCCGCTCCCAGACCGGGCGGGTGCTGGCGATGGTGCAGATGGCGGGCGGCCTGATGCTCGTCGGCGTCGCCGCGAAGATCCTCGCCGGCGCGGTGCAGGCGGGTCTGCGCCGGCAGGGCCGGCACCCGGACGACGACCCCCCACCCGGGCGGAGGAGCGAACCATGACCGCAGCCAGCCCCGGTACCGGCTTCCTGTCCCCCGCCGAGCGGGCCGCCGAGGGCCGCAACGCACGGCGGCGCTCCCCGCGCTCGTCGCACGGCGGCTTCGATCCGGGGCCGGGCCGGTTCGACCCGGTGGAGCTGGTGGAGCGCCAGTCGGCCACGCGCGTGGCCGAGCTGGTGCCGATCCGCTACGGCCGCATGCTCGAATCCCCGTTCCGTTTCTACCGGGGCGCGGCGGCGATCATGGCGGCGGACCTCGGAGCCCGCGCCGACACGGGACTGCGCGTGCAGCTCTGCGGGGACGCCCATCTGCTGAACTTCCGGCTGCTGGCCTCGCCCGAGCGCCATCTGGTCTTCGACATCAACGACTTCGACGAGACCCTGCCCGGGCCCTTCGAATGGGACGTGAAACGGCTCGCGGCCAGTTTCGCCATCGCGGGACGGGCCGCCGGCCTCCCGCAGGAGGACCAGGACCGGGCGGTGCGGACCTGCGTCCAGGCGTACCGGCGGCGGATGCGGGAGTTCGCGGGCATGCGCACGCTGGACATCTGGTACGCGCAGGACGACGCCGACCGCATGCGGGAGCTGATGGCCGCGTCGATGACCAAGGAGGTCAGGCGCCGCACCGCCGAGGCGACCGCGAAGGCCCGGACCCGCACCCATCTGCAGGCCTTCGCGAAACTCACGGCCGCCACCCCGGGCGGCCGGCTGATCGCGCCGGACCCGCCGCTGATCACCCCGCTGCGCGACCTTCTGACCGGCTCCGCGTCACACGAGCAGGAGCGGGAACTGCAGAGGGTCCTGGAGGGCTACGCCCGCTCCCTGTCGTCGGAGCGGCGGCATCTGCTGCACCGGTTCCGGCTGGTGGACATCGCCCGCAAGGTCGTCGGCGTCGGCAGCGTCGGCACCCGCTGCTGGATCGTGCTCCTGCTCGGCAGGGACGACGACGATCCGCTGCTGCTCCAGGCCAAGGAGGCCCAGGAGTCGGTGCTCGCGCCCCACACCGGCGGCAGCCGCTACGACAACGAGGGTCGCCGCGTGGTCGCGGGGCAGCGGCTGATCCAGACGACCAGCGACATCCTGCTGGGCTGGACGCACGCCGTCGGCCTCGACGGACGCGAGCGGGACTTCTACGTGCGGCAGTTGCGCGACTGGAAGGGGATCGCCCGCCCGGAGACGATGGACCCCGGCATGCTCCGGCTGTTCGCGCGGCTGTGCGGGGCGAGCCTGGCCCGGGCCCACGCCCGCTCCGGGGACCCCATCGCCATCGCGGCCTACCTGGGCGGCGGCGACCGCTTCGACCGGGCGCTCACGATGTTCGCCCAGGCCTACGCCGACCAGAACGAGCGGGACTTCGAGGCCCTCGGCGCCGCGGCGCGCTCCGGCAGGATCCCCACGGCGACGATGTGAGGGCCCCGCCCGGCGGCTACGTGAGGGCCATGGCCAGCGGCGACGTGACGGCCCGCCCGGCGAAGACGTGACGGCCGGGCCGGTCGCCGTGCCGGTTCACCGGGTGTTCCCATCCGGCAGTTGCCGCATCTCCACGACCCTCAGGCCCAGCGACTGGAAGCGGGCCAGCAGCTCGTACAGGTGGGCCGAGTCGACGACCGGGCCGAACAGCACCGTCTGACCGGCCATCACCACGTGGTCCAGCTCCGGGAAGGCCTTTGCCAGGGTGTCCGACATCTGTCCGTCGACGCGGATCTCGTAGTGCATGTGCTGCTCCCCCCAGGACGGCCCGGGGCGGGCGGTGCGCGCGCCCTCTCCCCGATGGTGCGCCCCGGGCCGCCGCGGGGCCCTCACCCGGAGCAGGTGAACCTCACCGCCGCGCTCACAGCAGGCGCAGGTCGCGGGCGCGGCGGACGGCGTCGGCGCGGCGGCTCACCGCGAGCTTGCGGTAGATGCTCTTGAGGTGGGTCTTCACCGTGTTCACGGACACGTGGAGATCGGCGGCGATCTCCTCGGTCGACATCATCTCGGCCAGAGCCATGAGGACGTCGCGCTCCCGCGCGCTCAGCTCCTCGACGGCGATGCCCTGGGCCCGCTCGGGCGGGGCGGCCACCGTGGCGCGGGACCGGTCCGGGCCGAGCGGGAGCCAGCCGCCTGCCAGCTCCCGCAGCCGGCCGGTGCCGAGCAGGGGGCGGAGCCAGGGGCCGGCCTCCTTGAACGGCCGCCGCAGCTGCTCGCGGCGTCCGTCCAGGAGCGCGCGGGCCACCAGGCGGCGGGCGAGGGCCTCTTCCCCGGTGTCGTGCGCCGCCTGGGCGTGGACGAGCGTGGCGCGGACGGTCACGGCGGGGCCGGGCCGGTCGTCCTCCGGCAGGCCGGCGACGATCGCGAGCGCCTCACGGGGACGGCCCTGGGCGAGCCGGGCCCGGGCCGCCTGGACCGCACCGGCCGTCCGGTGGCAAGCCAGCCGCTCCACCGCCTCGGCGGCCGGGCCGGGACGGCCCTGGGCCAGATGGGCCGCGGAGGCGAGCAGGGCGCTCTGGTCCCGCGCCCAGGGTGAGCTCACGGTGGCCGGGACGGGCGCGCTCACCGCGGCCAGCGCGGCCCGGGCGTCCCCACGGGCGAGCAGCAGCCGTGCCCTGGTCAGGGCCCGGCCCGCCGCCGTCACCGGGTCCTCGGCGGGGCGGGCCGCAGCCGCCTCGTCGAGGAGGGCCTGTGCCGTGTCGAGTTCGTCGCGGTCGATGTGGACGGCGGCCAGGACCAGGGGCCCGAGTCCGGCCCCGGACCGGCGGGGCAGGCTGAAGCGCTCCGCCTGGACGGCGGCGGCCAGGGCCTTGTGCTCGGCCCGGCCGGGCCAGCCGTTGAGCTGGTCGATCAGGGCCAGGTGACCGAGGGCCTCCCAGCGGGGCAGTGCCATCGCCGCTCCGCCCGGGCGCCCGGCGACCGCCGCCAGGGCGGCACGGGCCTGGTCGAACCGCCCGGCCCACAGGCGGGCGGAGCCCAGATGGGTGAGGAGGAGGGCGGTGAGTTCCGGGTGCTCGTCGAGGAGCCGCGCGGGGATGTCCTGCCGCAGCAGCCGGGCCTGCTCGGCGGCCAGCTCCGCGCGGGCCGGGGAGCCGGTCAGCCGGGCGGCCAGGGCTTCCAGCAGGGCGCAGCCGAGCCGGACCGGCGCGGCTTCCGTGCCGTCCCGGGCCAGTCGCTCCTCGGCCCGGCGCAGATGGGGCAGGCCGTGTTCGAGGTCGCGTCGGGCCAGTTCGCGGGCGGCGCGGACCAGGTCGGGTGCCGGGCCGGCGGCCTCGGGGCTCATCCGCGCGAAGAGGTTGCCCAGGTCCTCGCAGCGCAGGCCGGTGAAGAGCTGCCCGAGGGCGAGGTCGTCGACGAGGGCGCGGGCGGTGAACTCCCAGTCGTCCGCCGCGGCGCCCTGCACGAGCGCGTCGCGCAGGGCGCCGGAACGCCGCAGCCAGCGGGCGGCCCGGCCGCGCAGCTCGGGCTCCAGGCCGGGCGAGCGCTCCCGCAGGTGGGCGCGGAGGATCTCCGCGAACAGCGGGTGCAGGCTGTACCACGACCGCCCGAGGTAGTGGACGAACGCGTTGTCGCGGTGCAGCGCGGCGAGGACGGTCTCGGCGTCGTCGCGCAGGGTCAGCGCGTTCACCAGGTCGGGGCAGAAGCGTTCCAGGACGCTGATGCGCAGCAGCAGGTCCTGGGTGTCCGGAGTCTGCCGGGCGAGCACCTCGGCCAGCAGGAAGTCGGCCACGGTGCTGTGGCCGGCCTCGAACTGCTTGACGTAGGCGTCGGGGTCGGTGCGCTCCGCGGCGGCGAGCGCGCACAGCCGCAGACCGGCGGCCCAGCCGCGGGTCCGCTCGACCAGGGCCCGTACGGCGCCGGCGTGCAGGTGCAGACCGTGGCGCGACAGCAGTTCGTGGGCCTCCTCGCCGGTGAAGGCCAGCTCCGCGTCCCGGATCTCCGTCATCTCGCCCGACGCCCGGTAGCGGTGCAGCGGCAGCAGGGGTTCGGTGCGGGTGACCAGGACCAGGCGCAGGCCCCGCCCGGCGTGGTGCAGGACGAACTCCAGCTGCTCCGTGATCTCGGGGGAGGTCACCCGGTCGAACTCGTCGAGCACGACGACGGTGGCGTGGTCGCGGCTCTCCAGGGCGGCGGCGAGGCAGGTCAGGGTCCGCCGGTCGACGCGGCTGCCCTCGGCGGGGCAGCCGACCTCGTGGGGCACGGGGACGCCGGCGGTGCGCAGTGCCTCCAGCAGGTACGCCCAGAAGACGCCGGGCGCCTGGTCGGCGGTGTCGGCCGTGAGCCAGGTGACGGGCTCGCGCAGTCCTGCCGCCCAGTCGGCGACCAGCAGTGTCTTGCCCGCGCCGGCCGACCCGTTGACCATCGTCAGGGGTGTGCCGAGCGCCTGGTCCAGGTGCCGGGCCAGGCGCGCTCTGCGTACGAAGGTGCACGGGCGCTTCGGCAACGCGAAACGCGTGCGCAGCAAGGGATCACCCACAGGGTCGACGCCCGCCGAGGCCGGCTCCACGTCGATCTCCCCGATCGCGGCCATAGGCTCACCACCGCCCACCGTTCGCCGGAACACGAACAACGCTCGTCCTCAGGTTCTCAGCCCGCACGCACGAACGCATGTCCGGACCGGTCCCCCCGCCCATGGGCCCTGACGGGGCGGTGGGGGTGGGCCGGTAGGCGGACCGGAGGCCCGGGCGGACCGGTGGGGCCGGAGACCCGGGCGGACCGGTGGGCGGGCCAGTCGTCCGGCCGGTGGGCTGGAGACCCGGGCAGGCCGCTGTGCAGGCGGGCGGGCAGGCGGGAGGCCCGGGCCCGCGGGCAGACCGGTGGGGCAGAGGCCCGGGCACGGCAGCGAGTGGGCCGCCGGGCGGGAGGCCCCGGCAGGCGCCCGGCGCGCCGCGCACGGGGACCGGGCCGGGGACGGGCCACCGCGGGTGACCACCCGTGGCGGGCGATGCGGTCGCCCGCGCGGCGGGGGTTCGCTGGGGGCGTACGCGTCGTCCTCCCGGCGGCGTGTGGGAGACCGCCATCGCTCACGGAGCCGCACGGCATCGGCCGAGGCGGCTCGGAACAGGGGAACCGATCATGTGCCGCTGGCTCGCCTACTCGGGCACCCCCGTCCTGCTCGACGACATCCTCTACCGCCCGAAGCACTCGCTGATCGACCAGAGCCTGCACGCGCGGATGGGGGTGGAGACCACCAACGGCGACGGCTTCGGCGTCGGCTGGTACGCCTGGCACCTGCGCACCCCGGCCGTCGTCCGCGACACGGGTCCGGCGTGGAGCAACCGCAACCTCCGCGAGATCGCCGACCACGTCCGCTCACCGCTGTTCTTCGCGCATGTGCGCGCCTCGACCGGCACGGCCGTGCAGCAGACCAACTGCCACCCCTTCCGCCACGGGCACTGGATGTGGATGCACAACGGGTCGATCAGCGGCTACGCCGCCCTGCGCCGGGACCTCATGATGGCCGTGGACCCGGCCCTGTTCTCCTCGCTGGAGGGCACGACGGACTCCGAGGTGATGTTCCACGTGGCCCTGACGTTCGGCCTGGACGGCGACCCGCCGGGCGCGGTGGCCCGGATGGCGGGGCTCGTCGAGCGGCTCGGGCAGGAGCACGGCGAGCCGGCCCCGCTGCAGATGACGATCGCGGTGACCGACGGCGAACGGGTGTGGTTCTTCCGGTACTCCAGCGGCGGGGAGCCGCGGACGCTGTACTACAGCAGCCGGGTCGAGGACGTCCGGGCCCTCCACCCCGACGTCGCGTTCCTGCAGCACATCTCCGACGAGACCCGGCTGATCGTGTCCGAGCCGCTGGGCGAACTCCCCGGCGTGTGGAACGCCGTGCCGGAGAATAGTTACGGCGTCGTCCAGCCCGGCCGGGACGTGCTGCAGCACTTCGAGCCCGAGCCCGTCTGAGCCCACCCCGGGTGCCTCAGCCGATGCGCCCGGCGAAGACCTCGTACGCCCGGCGGTCGAGGAGCACGAACCTGACCTTCCCGACCGCCGTGTCCGCCGCCCGTACGGTCTCCACCGCGATGCGGGCGCCGTCGTCCATCGGCCGGCGGTAGACGCCGGTGGAGATCGCGGGGAAGGCGACGGTGCGGGGGCCGAGTTCGTCGGCGACGCGCAGGGACTCGCGGTAGCAGGAGGCGAGCAGGTCCGAGCGGTCCTCGGTGGCGCTGTACACGGGGCCGACCGTGTGGACGACCCAGCGGGCGACCAGGTCGCCGGCGGTGGTGGCGACCGCACGGCCGGTGGGCAGGCCCCTGCCGTACTGGGAGGCGCTCGGCTCGCGGCAGGCGTCGAGGATCGCGGGGCCGCCGCGCCGGTGGATCGCCCCGTCGACCCCTCCGCCGCCCGGCAGCGAGGAGTTGGCGGCGTTGACGATCACGTCGACGCTCTCGCGCGTGATGTCGCCCTGGACCGCCCCGATCGTGGTCACGTCTGCCTCAGCCGCTTCCATACGGCCTTCGCCGCGTTGTGCCCGGACATGCCGTGCACACCGGGGCCCGGCGGGGTCGCCGACGAGCAGATGAACACGGCCGGGTGGGGTGTGTGGTACGGGAACAGCGTGATCTTCGGGCGCAGCAGGAGCTGGAGCCCGGAGACCGCTCCGGAGGCGATGTCGCCGCCGACGTAGTTGGCGTTGCGGGCGGCGAGTTCGGGCGGTCCGGCCGTGGCGCGGGCCAGGACGCGGTCGCGGAACCCCGGGGCGAACCGCTCCAGCTGACGTTCGACGGCGTCGGTCAGGTCCCCCGTCCAGCCGTTCGGCACGTGCCCGTACGCCCAGAAGACGTGCTTGCCCCGCGGGGCCCGGGTCGGGTCGACGACGCTCGGCTGTACCGTGATGAGGAACGGCCGGTCGGGGGCCCGGCCCTGCCGGGAGGCGGCGTTCAGGGCCGCGCCGATCTCCGCCCGGTCGGCTCCGACCTGCACGGTGCCGGCGGCACGGGCCTCCCTCGCGGTCCAGGGCACCGGTCCGTCGAGCGCGTAGTCGATCTTGAACACGCCCGGCCCGTAGCGGTAGCCGGCGTAGTGGTCGCCGAAGCCCGCGATCCGGGCCAGGGCCGTGGGCGAGGTGTCGAAGACGTACGCCCGGGCCGGCGGCAGGTCGTCGAGGCGCTTGACCTCGAAGTCCGTGTGGACGCTGCCGCCGAGGTCGCGCAGATGGGCGGTGAGGGCGTCGGAGATCGCCTGGGAGCCGCCGCGGGCGACGGGCCAGCCGCGGGCGTGCGCCGCCAGGGCGAAGACCAGGCCGACGGCGCCGGTGGCGAACCCGCCGAGCGGTGCCATGACGTGGGCGACGAGCCCGGAGAACAGCGCCCTGGCCGGTTCGTCGCGGAAGCGGCGCATCAGCCAGGTCGAGGGCGGCAGGCCGGCGAGGCCGAAGCGGGCGAGGGTGACCGGGTCGCGGGGCAGCGCGGTGAGCGGCAGGGACATGAAGTCCCGGGCGAGCACGTCCCACTTGTGCAGGAAGGGCTCGACCAGCCTGCGGTACGCGCCCGCGTCGCGCGGCCCGAAGGAGGCGGCCGTCTCGCCGACCGACCGGGAGAGCACGGCGGCCGTGCCGTCCGGGAAGGGGTGCGCCATCGGCAGGTCCGCGTGCAGCCACTCCAGGCCGTACCGCTGCAGGGGCAGGGCGCGGAACGCCGGGGAGTTGACGGCGAGCGGATGGGCCGCGGCGCACGGGTCGTGCCGGAAGCCGGGCAGGGTGAGCTCCTCCGTGCGGGACCCGCCGCCCACGGTGCCCTGGGCCTCGAAGACGGCGACGGAGAAGCCGCGGCGGGCCAGTTCCACGGCCGCGGTCAGTCCGTTCGGCCCCGCACCCACCACGACGGCATCGAGCATCGACGGCACCTTGGGACCCCTTCGTCAGCCGACGGCCACTGATGGTCAGGATATGCCCGGGGGCGGGCCGTCACCGGCGGCGGGGGACGGCCGTGGCGGGGAGCGGCCGGCCGGGGGTGCCGGCCACCGGGCACGCGCGCCGGGTGGCCGACCGGGTGCGGCCGCGCCCGCCGGGGCGGGGCTCCGCCCTCCGCGGGGTCACGCCCCGCCCGCCAGCAGCGCCGCCACCCGGCGGGCGGTGGCCGCGTCGCGGGCCGCCGTGAACGGCAGGGCGTTGTCGCCCGTGATGCGGAACGGCTCGCCCGTGCGGGTCAGATGGGCACCGCCCGCCTCCTCGACCAGGAGCAGACCGGCCGCGTGGTCCCAGGCCGCCTCCCAGCTGAAACCGGTGGCGTCGGACTCGCCCCGGGCGATGGCGAGGTACTCCAGTCCGGCCGAGCCGCACGGGCGCGGTGCCACGCCCGGTGTGCGCAGGCCGAGCAGGGCGTGCTTCTGCTCGTCCGTCGTGTAGTCGGGGTGGGAGGTGGCCACGCGGAGGTCCCGGCCGGGCTCGGGCACACCGGCGGACAGCCGCTCCCCGTCGAGGTGGGCGCCCCTGCCGCGCCGGGCGGTGGCGAGCAGGTCGTGGACGGGCGCGTAGGTCCAGGACGCGAGCACGGTGCCGCCGAGGGCGAGGGCGACCAGGGTGCAGAACCCGTCCTCGCCGCGCACGAACTGCCGGGTGCCGTCGACCGGGTCGACGATCCAGACGGGGGCGTCGCCGCGTATCGCCTCGTACGACGCCGGGTCGGCGTGGACGGCCTCCTCGCCGACGACGACCGAACCGGGCAGCAGGGCGACCAGGGCCTCTGCCAGGAACAGCTCGGCCCTGCGGTCGGCGTCGGTCACCAGGTCGTGCGGTCCGCTCTTCTGGTCGATCTCGTGCGTGGCGAGCCGGCGCCAGCGCGGCATGATCTCGGCGGCGGCCGCCTTGCGGACCGCCTCTTCCACGTCGCGGGCGCGCCGGTCGAGAAACTCTTCGATGGTTTCGTTGCTGTCGATCACCCCTCCATGACAACACGCGCCACTGACAGGCCCCACCCGCCGGGTGCATCGCGGGCGGCGGCGCGGTGAACAGCCGCCTCGGGGGCCGGTCAGCGGCCGACCGCGTAGCCCTGCATGCCGCGCGGGTTGGCCGCCGCCGACAGCACGCCGGTCCCGGGGTCGCGGGCGACCGCGCACAGGCGGCCCTCGGACCAGGCGGCGCCGACGGTCACGTCGTGGCCACGCCGCCGCAGCCCGGCGACGACCTCCGGGTCCGTGCGGGCCTCCACGGTGATGCTCCCCGGGCGCATGCCGCGCGGGAAGAAGGAGCCCGGGAAGCTGTCGTTGTGCCAGTTCGGGGCGTCGATCGCGCCCTGGAGGTCGAGGCCGCCGCGCACCGGGCCGCGCAGCGCGACCGCCAGGAGGAAGTGCAGCTGCCACTGGTCCTGCTGGTCCCCTCCGGGCGTGCCGAACGCCAGGACGGGCACGCCCCCGCGCAGCGCGATCGACGGGGACAGGGTGCTGCGGGGACGCCGGCCGGGGGTGAGGGAGCTGGGCAGGCCCTCCTCCAGCCATGTCATCTGCAGCCGGGTGCCGAGCGGGAAGCCGAGTTCGGGCACGACCGGGTTGGACTGGAGCCAGCCGCCGCTGGGTGTGGCCGAGACCATGGTGCCCCAGCGGTCGACGACGTCGAGGTGGCAGGTGTCGCCCCGGGTGGTGCCGTCGGGGAGGATCTCCGGCTCGCCGGGCACGGGGGACGTCGGCGGCTTTGCGACGGTCGGTTCGCCCGCGCCCGGGGCGTGGAGGCGTTCCAGGGCGTCGGCCGCCGCGTGCGCGTGCGCGGACAGGCGCGGGGTGCGCCCGCCGGGGCTGCCGGGGCGCAGGCCGTAATCCGCCCGCTCGCCGACGAGGGCGCGGCGGGCGGCGTTGTACGCGTCGGACAGCAGGTCGTCGAGGGGCACGGCGGCGGCGTCGCCGTACCAGGCCTCCCGGTCGGCCATGGCGAGCTTGCAGTTCTCGACCAGGAGGTGGACGTAGTCGGCCGAGCCGTACGGGGGCAGCTCGGGCGGGAGCAGGGCGAGCTGCTGCAGCAGGACCGGGCCCTGGCTCCAGGAGCCCGGTTTGCAGACGGTCCAGCCGTTCCAGTCGTACGTGACCGGCGTCTCCCAGGTCGCGGACCAGGCGGCGAGGTCGTCGGCCGTGAGGGTGCCGGTGTGGTGGGTGCCGCTGGTGTCCAGGGTGGGGCGTGCGGCCTGCCGGACGAGGGCCTCGGCGATGAATCCGGTGCGCCACACCCGCCGGGCGGCCTCGATCCGCGCCTCCCGGTCGCCGGACCCGGCGGTCTCGGCGAGCAGCCGCTTCCAGGTGGCCGCGAGCGCGGGGTTGCGGAAGAGCTCGCCGGGGCGGGGGGCCTTCCCACCCGGCAGGTAGACCTCGGCGGACGAGGTCCACTCCGTCTCGAACAGTTCCCGCACGGTCTCGACGGTCTCGCCGACGCGCTCCACGGGGGCGTGGCCGTGCTCGGCGTAGCCCACGGCGTACTTCAGGACGTCGTCGAGGGACTTGGTGCCGTGGTCGCGCAGCAGCAGCATCCAGGCGTCGAAGGCACCGGGCACGGCGGCGGCGAGCGGGCCGGTGCCGGGGACGAGGTCCAGGCCGAGACCGCGGTAGTGCGCGACGCTCGCCCCGGCCGGGGCGACGCCCTGGCCGCACAGCACCCGCACCGGGCCGTCGGCCGGCGCGAGGAGGATCGGCACCTCTCCGGCGGGGCCGTTGAGGTGCGGCTCGACGACGTGCAGCACGAAGGCGCCCGCGACGGCCGCGTCACAGGCGTTGCCGCCGTCCTCCAGGACCGCCATCGCCGACTGTGCGGCGAGCCAGTGGGTGGACGACACCATGCCGAAGGTGCCCTGGAGGGTGGGGCGGGACGTGAACATCGCGGTCTGTCACCTCTCGTCGTCGTACGCCACGGGTCCCCCTGCCCCTGTCACGGTCACGGCAAAACCTCCGGGGGTGCCCGGCCCGGACGGGCGCAAAGCGCCCACGCACCGCCCAACCAGCCGAAACCACGGCCGTCGTCGGTGAGGCACCGTCACCGCGCGGGCACGGAGCGAGTTCGCCCTTCCGCCCCACCGGGAGTCGTGTGAAACTGTCGTCCCGTCCGCCGTGCGGACCCGTTCCGCACCGTCCGTCCCCCATCTGAAGGGCGCCGTGCGTTCCCTATCCCTGGCTCTGACCGCCCGCCTGTCCCCGGTGGCCGTGCTCGCCGTGGCGGGCTGGGCCCTGTCGTCCGGTCCGCTCGCCGCGCAGCAGGCCGCCGAGCACAAGCCGGCGCAGGAGAAGACCGAGACGCAGTCGGCGTCCGCCCCGTCGACGGCGGCGGTGTCCAAGACGTACAAGGCCGCGCCCGCCCCCTGCGAGAGCGTCGCCGGGAAGACGATCGAGTCGCTGGTGCCGGGTGCGAAGACGGCCGGCAAGGAGATCCCGTCCACGGACGAGCAGGTGCGCCGCACCTGCTCGTGGAACGCGCTCAAGGGGTACGACTACCGCTGGCTCGACGTGTCCTACGAGGTGATGGCCTCGGACGAGGCGGCCGGGACGTCGTACGAGAGGCGCGTGGAGGAGGAGAGCGGCGGCGGGGACGTGCCCGGTCTGGGCGACAGCGCCTACTCGGTCGTGAACCTCACCACCGAGGACAAGCAGCAGACCCGCGAGGGCATGGTGATCGTCCGCGCCTCGAACACGCTGGTCGTCGTCACGTACAACGGCAGCGACTTCGAGTCGAAGAAGGCCCCCGACACGGACACCGTCAACAAGGGCGCCATCAAGGCCGCGAAGGAAGCGGTGGCGGCACTGGAGGCCGGCCGGGACTGACCGCCCGGCCCCCGGAGCGGGTCAGCCGTTGACGGCCGGGATCACCCGGGACCCGTAGGCGTCGATCACGGCCTCCTGCGCGTCGTGCATGTCGTAGACGGCGAACTGGTCCACGCCGAGCGCGCGCAGCGCGTTCAGCTTCTCGATGTGCCGCTCGACCGGGCCGATCAGGCAGAACCGGTCGACGATCTCGTCGGGCACGAACGCGGTGTCCGGGTTGCCGGCGCGGCCGTGGTGGGAGTAGTCGTAGCCCTGGCGCGCCTTGACGTAGTCGGTGAGTTCGTCGGGGACGGCGGCCGAGTGCTCACCGTACCTGGACACCAGGTCGGCCACGTGGTTGCCGACCATGCCGCCGAACCAGCGGCACTGCTCACGGGCGTGGGCGAGCGCCGCGGGCGAGTCGTCCTCGGTGACGTAGGCCGGGGCGGCCACGCAGACCGTCACCTGCGAGGGGTCGCGCCCGGCGGCGACGGCCGCGTCCTTCACGGCCTTGACCATGTACTCGGTGAGGTACAGGTCGGCCAGCTGGAGGATGAAACCGTCCGCCTCCTCGCCGGCCATCCTCAGCGCCCTGGGGCCGTACGCCGCCATCCACACGGGCAGTTCGGCGTCCGGTCCGATCCACGGGAACCGCACGACGGTGCCGCCGAGATCGGCCTCCCGACCGCCGGCGAGGGCCCGGATGACCCGCATGGCCTCGCTGATCCGGGCCAGCGTGTTGGGCTTGCGTCCGGCGACGCGCATCGCGGAGTCGCCGCGGCCGATGCCGCAGACGGTGCGGTTGCCGAACATGTCGTTGAGGGTGGCGAAGGCGGAGGCGGTGACCTCCCAGGTGCGGGTACCCGGGTTGGTCACCATCGTCCCGACCTTCAGGGTGGTGGTGTGGGCCAGGATCTGGCTGTAGATCACGAACGGCTCCTGCCACAGCACGGCGGAGTCGAAGGTCCAGCCATGGGAGAAACCGTTGCGTTCCGCCCGCTTCATCAGGCTGATCACCCGCGAGGCCGGCGGGTCGGTCTGCAGGACGAGTCCGAAGTCCATCCGCACCGCTCCTAGTTGAGGTACTGACAGGTGGAACGCGGGGTGAAGACGCCGTGTCCGGCGTGCCCGGTGTACTCCCGCTCGGTGATCACGGGCACGCCGCGCGAGAGCACCGTCTCGACCCGGCCGGTGACGCGCCTTCCCTCGTACGCCGAGTAGTCGACGTTCATGTGGTGGGTCCCGGCCGAGAGGACCTGCTCGGCGCGCGGGTCGTAGATCACGACGTCGGCGTCGGCGCCCGGCGCGATCGTGCCCTTCTTCGGGTAGAGGCCGAACATCCGCGCCGGGGTGGCGCAGGCGATCTCGATCCAGCGGCGGCGGGAGATGTGCCCGTCGAGGACGGCCTGGTGCAGGAGGTCCATACGGTTCTCCACGCCCGGCAGACCGTTGGGGATCTTGGAGAAGTCGCCGCGGCCGAGGTCCTTCTGCCCGACGAAGCAGAAGGGGCAGTGGTCGGTGGAGACGACCTGGAGGTCGTTGGTGCGCAGCCCCTGCCAGAGTTTGGCCTGGTGCTCGCGGGGCCGCAGCGGGGTGCTGCACACGTACTTGGCGCCCTCGAAGTCCGGTTCGGCGAGGTTGTCGGTGGACAGGAACAGGTACTGCGGGCAGGTCTCGCCGAAGACGGGCAGCCCTTCGTCGCGGGCCCGGGCCAGCTCGGCGACCGCCTCCATCGCCGAGACGTGCACGACGTACAGGGGCGCCCCGGCGACCTGGGCCAGCCTGATGGCGCGGTGGGTGGCCTCGGCCTCCAGCAGGGCCTTGCGGACCTCGCCGTGGTGGCGCGGGTCGGTCTCGCCGCGGGCCAGGGCCTGTTCGACCAGGACGTCGATCGCGATGCCGTTCTCGGCGTGCATCATGATCAGCCCGCCGTTGCCGGCGGAGCGCTGCATGGCGCGCAGGATCTGGCCGTCGTCGCTGTAGAAGACGCCCGGGTAGGCCATGAACTGCTTGAAGGAGGTGATGCCCTCCTCCACCAGGTGGTCCATCTCCTTGAGCGTGTGCTCGTCGACGTCGGAGACGATCATGTGGAAGCCGTAGTCGACGGCGCACTTGCCGTCGGCCTTGGCGTGCCAGGTGTCGAGGCCCTCGCGCAGGCTGTGCCCGACGCTCTGCACGGCGAAGTCGATGATCGTCGTCGTGCCGCCCCAGGCGGCGGCGCGGGTGCCGGTCTCGAAGGTGTCGGAGGCGAAGGTGCCGCCGAAGGGCAGCTCCATGTGGGTGTGGGCGTCGACGCCGCCGGGGATCACGTACTTCCCGGTGGCGTCGATCGTGCGGTCCGCCGTGAAGCTGCCTGCGGCGGGTGTTCCGGTGGCGGCGAGGGCGGCGATGCGGCCGTCCTCGATCAGGATGTCGGCGTGCAGTTCGTCGGAGGCGGTGATGACGAGGCCACCGCGGACGACGGTACGGCTGCTCATGTCGTGGTCGCTCCTCGCTGTGGGTCGGTGCGGGCGGTGTGCGGCTGGTCGCGCTGTTCCCCGTGCCCCCGGGGCCGCTTCCCTCGAGGGCGTTCCGGGGTGCGGTCGGTGGCCCGTGCGCCTTCCGCCCGGTCCGGGTGGAAGGCGCTGAAGACGCTGAGGGCACTGAGGACGCCGCTACCGGACGCTCCGCAGGGCCTCCTCCAGGATCGCGGCGCCCTCCTCGGCCTCCGCGACGCTGAGGGACAGCGGCGGGGCGACGCGCAGTGAACTGGTGTTGTGGCCGCCGCCCTTGCCGATCAGCAGACCGCCCGCGCGGGCCGCCTCCTGGACGGCCGCCGCCGTCTCGGGGTCGGCCTCGTCGGTGCCGGGCCGGGTGATCTCGATGCCGATCATCAGCCCGCGCCCGCGCACCTCCCGGACGGCCGGGGCCCGGGCGGCGGCGGACCGCAGCCGCTCGATGAGCAGACCGCCGACGCGCCGGGCGTTGCCCTGCAGGTCGTGTTCCAGCAGGTAGGTCAGGTTGGCGAGGCCCGCCGCCATGGTGATCTGGGTGCCGCCGAAGGTGGAGATGCTGTTGGCGTCCAGGCAGTTCATGATCTCGGCGCGGGCGACGACCCCGCCGACGGACATGCCGTTGCCGATGCCCTTGGCGAAGGTCATGATGTCCGGCGGCCCGTTCTGCCCGTGTGCCTGCCAGCCCCAGAAGTGCTCGCCGGTGCGGCCCCAGCCGGTCTGCACCTCGTCGGAGATCCACAGGATGCCGCGCTCCCGCAGCACGTCGCGGAAGGCGGCGTACAGCCCGTCGGGCGGGGAGGTGAAGCCGCCGACGCCCTGGATGGGCTCGGCGATCAGGGCGGCCGGCGGGCGGGTGTGGCCCAGCAGGTCCTTGAGGTCGTCGACGCAGGCGTCGACGAACGCACCGTCGCCGAGGGCCGCGTAGGGCCCGCGGGTGCGTACGCCGCCGTGGACGTACAGCGTCTGCAGCGGGGACAGCGAGGTCGGGGACCAGCCCTTGTTGCCGGTGATGCCGACGGCGCTGAAGGAGCGGCCGTGGTAGCTGTTGCGCATCGCCAGGATCGTGTTGCTGCGCCGGTACGTCGTGGCCAGCAGCAGGGCGGTGTCGTTGGCCTCGGTGCCGGAGGTCGTGAAGAACACCCGGGCGTCCGGGATGCCGCTCAACTGCGCGATGCGCTCCGCCAGTTCGACCATCGGCCGGTTGAGGTAGAGGGTCGAGGAGTGGATGATCCGCCCTGCCTGCTCGCTCACCGCCTTGGTGACCACGGGCAGCGCGTGGGCGGTCATGGTGGTGAGGATGCCGCCGAAGAAGTCCAGGTACCGGTTGCCCTGCGCGTCCCAGACGTGCCGGCCCTCGCCGTGGGTGATCTCGATCGGCTCCTCGTAGAAGAGGGCGAGCCAGTCCGGGAGCACGGCCCGGTGGCGGCCCAGCAGGTCGCCGGTCACGGCCGCACCAGCCCTTCGTAGGCGTCGGGCCGGCGGTCGCGGTAGAAGGCCCACTGCCGCCGCACCTCTTCGATGAGGTCGAAGTCGAGGTCCCGGACCAGCAGTTCCTCCTTGCTGTCGCTGGCGACGTCGCCGACGAACTGGCCGCGGGGGTCCACGAAGTACGACGTCCCGTAGAAGTCGTTGTCCCCGTACTCCTCCTGGCCCACGCGGTTGATCGCGGCGACGTAGTACTCGTTGGCGACGGCCGCCGCCGGCTGCTCCAGCCGCCACAGGTGGGAGGACAGTCCCCGGTGCGTGGCGGAGGGGTTGTAGACCAGCTGGGCGCCGGCCAGGCCGAGCTGCCGCCAGCCCTCCGGGAAGTGCCGGTCGTAGCAGATGTACACCCCGACCCGGCCGACGGACGTGTCGAAGACGGGCCAGCCGAGATTGCCGGGCTTGAAGTAGTACTTCTCCCAGAAGCCCTTGACCTGCGGGATGTGGTGCTTGCGGTACTTGCCGAGGTAGCTGCCGTCGGCGTCGATGACGGCGGCGGTGTTGTAGTAGAAGCCGGACTGCTCGATCTCGAAGAGCGGCACGACGATCACCATGCCCGTCTCGCGGGCCAGGGCCCGCATCCGGCGCACGGTCGGGCCGTCGGGCACGGGCTCGGCCCAGCGGTAGTGCTCGGGCTCCTGGACCTGGCAGAAATAGGGGCTGTTGAAGACCTCCTGGAAACCGATGATCCTCGCGCCCCGGCGGGCCGCCTCGCGGGCGTGCTCCTCGTGTTTCGCCACCATGGACTCGGTGTCGCCGGTCCAGGTGGCCTGGACCAGAGCGGCACGTACGACGTTGGCCATGAGCTGCTCCTTCGACGCGACGTCAGCGCCTCTACGCCCGTAGAAGCGGGACGTGGAGCCACGAACGTAAGCCTCCCGCCCGGGCTTGCCAAGACCATCGTCGCCAACCCGCGGGGCCGGACGCCACAGGCACTCCTGTGGGTGAGTCGCCGGGGCGCCGCGCAGGGGCCGGTCAGGCTGCGTGTCCGGCGACGCGCAGGGCGTGCACGAGATCCCGGCGGAGTTCGTCCGAAACGGCCCGCGCGGCCTGAAGGAGCAGCGGTACGAGGCGCTGCGGGTCGGGTTCGACGCTGCGGGCGGCCTCCTCGGGGGCGCGGGCCCGGACGTAGGCGTCGAGCAGCACGCGCACCTCGCGCTCCCGCGCCTCGGCGACCAGCCCGAGCACGGCCCGGCCGACCTCGCCCGGGGGCCGGGCCACGCCCTGCCGCAGCATCTGCCGCCCGTCACCGGCGCGCCCGGCCGCGACCAGCGCGTCGGCGGCGGCGACCAGCCGGGCCGTGGGCAGCGAGGCTGCCTCCCAGAGCAGCGTCTGCCAGTCCGCGTCCAGTCCGGCGCGCCCGAGCTCCTCCGCGAGCAGGGGGAGACGGGCGGGCTCCCAGGACGCGGCCTCCGCCAGCAGGACGTGCGCCTCTCCGCCGCGGCCCTCGCCCCGCAGCCGAGCGAGCGCCTCCACGGTCCGTGCGACCTCGGCCCGGTCCGGAGCACCGACGGTCTCGGCCGCCGGGGCGGTCCCCTCCCCCGCCGCGTCCTCGGCGGCACCGGCGAAGCGGGCACCGCGCGGGGTGCGGCCGGTGGTGGGGGCCGGGGACGGCAGCGCGGGCACGGCCGCTGGCGGCACCTCGACGGGCACGGCCTCCTGCTCTTCGACCGCCCCGGCGAAACGCGCCCCTCCACGGCGGCGCTTGCGCAGCTTGGCGCTGGAGGGGGTGGGGGTAGGGGTCCTTCGGCTTCGGGGAGCCTGTTCGGGGGTGGGGGTACTTCGGGGGGCCTGTTCGGGGGTGGGCGCGGCGTGCGGCTCGGCCGGGGCTGGGGCCGGGGCCGGAGCGGGACGAACGGCTGGAGTCCAGGGCGTCGGCGTGGCCG
>NZ_JBHYQH010000009.1:53429-60280 GCF_042746715.1 Streptomyces sp. NPDC058741
CGCGGCGGGAAAGCCGGGAGCAGCGGAATGCCCGGGCGCGGGCGCCTGCCCGCCAGGGGCCGATCGGGCGGCCGAGGCCGACAGCCCGGAAGAGGGCGGCGGACCGGCCAGGGGCGTGGCGGCTGGAGTCCAGGGCGTCGGCGTGGCCGCGGCGGGAAAGCCGGGAGCAGCGGAATGCCCGGGCGCGGGCGCCTGCCCGCCAGGGGCCGATCGGGCGGCCGAGGCCGACAGCCCGGAAGAGGGCCGCGGACCGGCCAGGGGCGTAGCGGCCGCTCCCCCGCTGTCCGGCTCGGCCTCCTGCCAGGTGTACCCGCCCGTCGACGGGCCGCGCCGAGAGGCCACCGCGCCGCCTGCCACCGACGGCACCGGCCCCGGGCCGGACCTGCCCTCGTCCTCCTCCGTACCGCCGCCCCGGGATTCCGGCGCGGCCCGCGCGTCTCCCCGGTCCGCCCGCTGGGCGGGGCCGGGGAGGCGCCTGCCCGCGTCCGCGTACCCGTCCGCGTCCCCGCCCGGCACCCGGTGTCCCGGCCGGTCCAGGCGCGCGATGCGTGCCCGCAGTTCCGCGCAGCGCGCGCTCGCGCGTTCGTGGTCGTCGCGCGCCCAGGCCAGGTCAAGGCGCAGGGCGTCCGCCTGCTCGCGCGTGGGGGCGGAGGCCAGTCGCCGGCTCAGGCCGCCCTGGCGTTCCGCGGCGTACTCCTGCTCGCGGAGCATGAGGTCCAGTTGGTCGCCGAGGGCGTCGCGGCCGCCGGGCCGGTCGTCGAACGCGTACAGGGCGGCGGTGTGCAGCAGACGGGCGTGTTCCGTCTCCGGGCCGGTGCCGCCGGGTCCGTACCGCCCGGAGAGATCGTGCAGCAGCGACTCCACCACGTCCCAGGGCGGCACCTCGCGGCCGTCGAGGCAGGCCCGCACGCCCTCGGGATCCCGCTGCCAGAACACCGCGCACCACCCGCCGGACGGGTCGAGACGCGCCAGCAGGCCGTCCAGGTAGTTCGCGAACTCCATCATCACGTGAGGGAGTTGATCCGCCGTCATCGCTCAGCTCCCGCCCGACCGAAGCACTCCGCGCAGTAGGCAACACCAGGTGTGTTACGCCGGTGCTACAGGGAGTTTGCACACACGGGGCAGCAGCCTCCGCACGCAGGGCGCACGCCCCACTGTGACGGCATATGCCCCGAAGGTGCCCGTCCGCGGCGATCGTGCGAAGGTGTTCTACGAGCGCGCCCCAGGTGGAACGCGCTGCCACCCGGGTTACCCGACCACCGCACGTCGACCAGCGAGGGCGTCCCCCGTCCGGGCGCCGGGGACGCCGGGACGGAAGGCCCATGAGCAGCGGCTTCACCAGCCCGGATGGCTACGGCTCGGACCCCTTCGGAGAATTCCTCGCACGCTTCTTCGGCGGACTCCGTCCAGGGCCCCGGCAGATCGACCTCGGGCGGCTGCTCAGCCGGCCCGCCCGGGAACTCGTCCGCGGCGCCGCCCAGTACGCGGCGGAGCACGGCAGCCGGGACCTGGACACGGAGCACCTGTTGCGGGCGGCGCTCGCCACCGAGCCCACCCGGACCCTGCTGAGCAGGGCGGGCGCGAACCCCGACTCCCTGGCGTCCCGGATCGACGAGCGGTCGGGCCCGGCCCAACACAGCCCGGACGACGCCCCGCCGCCGACCACGCTCTCCCTCACCCCGGCCGCCAAGCGGGCGCTGCTGGACGCGCACGACATGGCCAGGGCCAGCGGCTACGGCTGCATCGGCCCGGAGCACGTCCTCAGCGCGCTGGCCGCCAACCCGGACTCGGCCGCCGGGCACATCCTGAACGCGGCCCGCTTCGCCCCCTCGGGCCCGCCCGAGGCGCCGGAGCCTCCCCAGGCGGAGCGGCCGCGCGTGACGAACACGCCGACGCTCGACAAGTACGGCCGCGACCTCACGGAACTGGCCCGGCAGGGCCGGATCGACCCGGTGATCGGCCGGGACCAGGAGATCGAGCAGACCGTCGAGGTCCTCTCCCGCCGCGGCAACAACAACCCGGTGCTGATCGGTGACGCGGGCGTCGGCAAGACCGCCGTCGTGGAGGGCCTGGCCCAGCGCATCTCCGAGGGGGACGTGCCCGAGGTGCTGGTCGGGCGCAGGCTGGTCGCCCTGGACCTCACGGGCGTGGTCGCGGGCACCCGCTACCGGGGCGACTTCGAGGAGCGGATGAACAGCATCGTGGGCGAGATCCGCGCGAGGACCGCATGGTCCGCCTCGACATGAGCGAGTACCAGGAGCGCCACACCGTCAGCCGCCTGGTGGGCGCCCCGCCCGGCTACGTGGGCCACGAGGAGGCGGGCCAGCTCACCGAGGTCGTCCGCCGGCACCCGTACTCGCTCCTGCTGCTGGACGAGGTCGAGAAGGCCCACCCGGACGTCTTCAACATCCTGCTCCAGGTGCTCGACGACGGCCGGCTGACCGACTCCCAGGGCCGCACGGTCGACTTCACGTGGCGGACGGCCGTCTCGCGTTCGGCACTGCGCCCCCGTAGGGGTGCGGGGGCCGCACGGGCGACCCCCGCCCTCCCGGACCCGGCGCTCAACGCGCCGGCCGCACCACCATGGCCGACCCGCCACCGCGCCGCACGGTCTCGGCGGCGGCGAGCCACTTCCCGCCCGGCAGCCGCTGCACCCCCGTGGCCGCCCCGATCTCGGGGTTGGCCTTGAAGGAGTGCCCGATCGCCTCGAGCTGCTTCCGCACGCCCGGGTCGAGCCCGGGCTCCAGCTCCGTCTGCGCGGCGTTGCGCTGGCTGGCCCGGGGCGCGGCGATCGCGTCGACGAGCGGCATGCCCCGGTCGAGGAACCCGGTGAGCGTCTGCAGCACGGTCGTGATGATCGTCGCCCCGCCCGGCGACCCCAGCGCCACCACGGGCTTGCCGTGCCGGTCGAGGACGATCGTCGGCGCCATGGAGGACCGCGGCCGCTTCCCGGGTCCCGGCAGGTTCGGGTCGTGCACGGCCGGGTTGGCCGGGGTGAAGGAGAAGTCCGTCAGCTCGTTGTTGAGGAGGAAGCCCCGCCCGGGCACGGTGATGCCGCTGCCGCCCGTCTGCTCGATGGTGAGCGTGTAGGAGACGACGTTGCCCCACTTGTCGGCCACGGTCAGATGCGTGGTGCTGTCACCCTCGTAGGTCGTGGGAGCGGCCGTGCCGCCGGCGTCGCACGCCTTCGGGTCGCGCGGATCCCCGGGCGCCACGGGGCTCGTGAGCACCGCGTCGTCCTCGATGAGGCAGGCGCGTGAGTCGGCGAACCGCTGCGACAGCAGTTCCCTCGTGGGCACGTCCTCGAAGGCGGGGTCGCCCACCCACCGGCCCCGGTCCGCGAACGCGATCCGGCTCGCCTCGATGAACCGGTGCAGGTACCGGGCCCGGCTCGCCTTCGACAGGTCGGTCCGCTCCAGGATGTTGAGCGCCTCGCCCACCGTCGTGCCGCCGGAGGAGGAGGGCGCCATGGAGTAGACGCCGAGGCCCCGGTAGGAGGTCCGGCTGGGGGTTTGGAGCTTGGTGCGGTACGCCGCGAGGTCCTTCGCGGTCAGGTCGCCCGGGCGGGCGTTCCACCCGGAGCCGGGGTCCACCGGCGGCTTGTTGACGGTGTCGACGATGTCCCGGCCGATGCCGCCGCGGTAGAGCGCGCCGACTCCCTTGCGCGCCAGTTCCGCGTAGGTGCGCGCGAGGTCGGGGTTCTTGAACGTCGAGCCCACGGCGGGCAGTTCGCCGCCCGGCAGGAACAGCTCGGCGGTGTCCGGGAAGGAGCGGAAGCGGGCCTCGTTGGAGGCCGTCTGCGCGCGGAAGGTCTCGTCGACCGTGAAGCCCTCGCGGGCGATCCGCTCGGCCGGCTTCAGGACGCCGGCGAGCCGCTTGCTGCCCCACCGGTCGAGGGCGGTCTGCCAGGTGGCGGGCGTGCCGGGCGTGCCGACACTCAGGCCGCTGCTGACGGCCTCGGCGAAGGGGACGGGCCTGCCGTCCTCGACGAACAGGTTCCGGTCGGCGCTCAGCGGGGCGGTCTCGCGGCCGTCGATGGTGCGCACCGTGCGGGACTCGGCGTCGTAGTAGACGAAGTAGCCGCCTCCGCCGATGCCCGCCGAGTAGGGCTCGGTGACGCCGAGCGCGGCGGCCGTGGCGACGGCCGCGTCGACGGCGTTGCCGCCCTTCTTGAGGATCTCGATGCCGGCGGCCGAGGCGTCCGGGTCGACGCTGGAGACCGCGCCTCCGTAGCCGACGGCCGAGGGCGTCTTCTCCCCGCCGGTGCCGCGCGCGGTGGGCGGCACCGCCGCTCCCACCGAGACCACCACGGCGGCCGACACCGCCAGGACCGTCAGATTCCGTGCCACAGGGCGACGCATCCGCACCTCCAGTCAAAGGCCGTCAGCGCAGCCTAGTTCATCGACATGCCCTCGTCAGGTGTACGCCGAACGCGTGTCCGCCCGGCCCGCTACCATGCGCGCCCATGAACGACGACGTGCGCAACGTCGTCCTGGGCGTGATGGCGGCGGGCATCAGCGCCGCACTCGGCTGGGCGGCCCGGACGTACCTGTACCGGCGCAGGCTCCGCCGGAAGCAGGCGTTCTTCGGGCTGCCGGACAACTCCGAGTCCCTGCTGGTGGTGAACCGGGGTTCGGCGGGACCGGAGTTCGCGGTGATGCGCTACGCGGCAGGTCTTCGACGACTTCCACAGTGCGGACCTGGCGAAGGAGCCGGAGCTCGTCGCCTGGCGAAAGAAGCGTTCCGCTGCGAGCGACGCCGACCGGATCAACGACAGCGGCGCGGCGGTCATGCTCGCCAACGCCCGGGGCGACTCGGTCTTCCCGCCCCACCAGTACGCCGACTTCTACGAGAAGCTGAGCGGCCCGAAGCGGCTGGAGATGCGGCTCGGGGACCCCGCCACCCCCGAGCTGACCGGCCTGTTCGGGCTGCCCAACCACGTGTGGAAGTACACCCGTCGCTGGTTCGACCACCATCCGCGGGGCGAGGACAACGGCCTCGACCGCGAACCTCCCGTCCAGCTCACGTCCCGTACGTCCGGCGGCTACGAGGGTCACCCGGACGGGAAGTCGGCCGGCGCGGACGAGCGGAAGATCGCCCTGGTGGACTCCAGGACCATCCGCGCGAACGCCGGCTCCGGGGCGGACGGCGGGGTCGTCTTCCTGTCCAGCATCCTCGACCAGGTGGCCAAGCTGCCCCAGGTGGCCTCGATCCCGCTGCTCCCCCGCCGCTGGGCGGCCGTGTGGCAGTCGGAGCGGTACGCCGCGGCGCAGCAGGTCCGCGTGGCCGCCAGGCTGCACACCACCCTCACCCCGACCAAGGAGAGCGGCACCCTCGTCGCGTACCTGGACGACGTGGGGCCGCTCGGCCTCGGCAAGCTGGTCACCCACGCGCCGTACACCTTCCACGGGCGCACCCCCGGAAAGCGTTCGGCGTCGACGTGGAGCTGTACTCCACGGCCTACGACGTCCCGGCCGGGCATCGCCTCGCCCTGGTCGTCGACACGGTCGACCCGCTCTGCATCGAGCACAACCCGTCCGGCGCGCAGCTGACCTTCTCCTCGCCGGCGAGTGACCCGTCGTACGTGTCGGTTCCGCTGCGCGAGCAGTGATCTCCGGCTGCTGCCGGACGGGCCTGGCCGATGTGGACCGCCGCCCCCGTGGCCTTCGGGCCAGGGGGCCGCACCCGGTGGGAACGCCCCGCAGACCGGGCGGGCGGTCTGCTCACCCCCGGCGGGATCGGCGGAATCTGGCGAAGTCCCCCTCTCCGACAGGGATGAAGGGAACATCGTAGTCGAGGTCCGGCCGGACGGGCCGTCCGGTACCCGCCCGTTCAGTGCTCGAGGATCCTGGAGAGGCGGTCTTCGGCCTGGTCGCAGCCAGGGTGGCCGAAGGACGCGTCGGGCGTGCGGTCCTCGGCGGTCCGGCCGTCGGCCGTGCGCACGACCCGGCCGGCGGCGGAGCCGGCGACGCCCCTCCCAAGGGTGACGACGATCATGGTGATGTCTCCGGCCGGCTGATCGTCCGGCACAGGGCCGGCCCGCCCGCCCCCGACGGGCCGATGTCCACGAGGGCCTCCCCCCGGTTCACGGTGAGGTCCGCGCCCTGCCGGACTCGGAGATCACCGACGTGTTTGTCGACGTCACGCAGCTCGATCAGCGGATCGACGGCCATGCTCAGCCCTACTCACTCTCAGCTGTGTGGTGGTCGCCGCAACGTATCCAGGCGAGATCCCCCCGCGTGCGACGACACGCACCTCTCGATCATTAGCCGTACGTACGCCGGACGTTGGGCCGGAGGTTCGCGCGCCCGGGGGCGCGTGACTCGGCTCACGACCGCGCTCAGGACTCGGCCACTTCGGCGTACAGCTGGGACAGCTCGGGCACCCCGTTCGCGGCCC
Source organism: Streptomyces sp. NPDC058741 (assembly GCF_042746715.1). Classification (NCBI taxonomy): domain Bacteria; kingdom Bacillati; phylum Actinomycetota; class Actinomycetes; order Kitasatosporales; family Streptomycetaceae; genus Streptomyces; species Streptomyces sp. NPDC058741. The sequence continues at coordinate 59,829 of NZ_JBHYQH010000009.1, forward strand.
ACTCGTGCCCGCAGTCCACGACGTCGAACTCCCGTCCGGAGACCAGCCGGACGACCGGCTGCCCGTCGGGGCGGATCTCCCAGGCGGCACCGGGGACGGTGCGCACGATGACGGTGCCCAGGTAGAGACCTGCGTCGTTGCCGAGCCAGGCGAGGGTGTCCTCGTCGTCCCGCCAGCGCGGCACCAGCTGGTCCAGGGCCTCCAGGGAGGCCGCCGAGTCGTCCAGCCGGACCCCCGCCCGGGACGCCTGGGAGCGGAGCAGCTCGCACTCGGCGAGGAGCTCCGCGAGGCCGGTCGGATCGGGGAGCCCGAGCTTCTGGCGCCGCCTGCCCAGGAAAGGGATGTCCATACGTCCAGCGTGTCATTCGGACCGCCGTACCCACCACAGGGCGCGCGGACCTCCCGTGACGGTCGGGTTCACGCCGCCTTCTCGCGGGGCGCGTTGACGGGTC